>JBILPY010000010.1:0-24020 GCA_044373575.1 Prosthecobacter sp.
AGCCGCCCTGAAATGGACCCGCCGCAGAGCCTCGGAGGCCTGCCCTTTGGCGCACAATGACACGGTGGAAATCTATCGCGGCACAACGCGGCTTTTTCATGGTCGGGCAAGGCTCGGAACCGTGACAAATGAGGGGGTGAATCTGCGTGTTTTGGGACCGTGGAGCCACCTCGAAGAGCAGATCTATCATCTGTCTCTTTCCACGGCTTCCTTCGGTGACCCTGACGGCTTCGTTTTGGGTGATACTTATGTCGTCACTTACCCGCCTTATTCGCTCGATGTCTCGCAGTCGAGCCCGCATAATGTGACCTTCACCGTGACGACGAGATCACGCTATACCGGATGGCCCGCCACGACCGGCGAAAGCGATGTCAACATGGGTTGGGCAAGCCGCTGCTGGCTCTTCCGTCCGGGTGGCACTTCCGGGCAGATTTATACCACGATTCAGGACGAATTTAGCCGCCTGATGACCTTCGTGGAGACGACGAATGCGGCCTCGCTTTTCACCCTCGGAACGCTGTCTCTCGGGAACCTCGTGGCACCCCGCGTCAGGACCATCACTGACACCCTTGTGAGCGATGCTGTGAGGCAGGTGATGGCGATGAAACCAGACGCGGCTTTGTGGTGGGAATACAGCGCCTCTGGAGTGCCCGTTTTGCGCGCCGGAGTGGCCTCGGTGGAGACACCTTTGGAGCTGACCATCGGCAGGCGAGATGGGCAGGCTTTGAGCAACTATCAGCTCAAGCTGGCTGACGAGCTGATCCCGACTGGCGTGGTGGTCAGATGGGAGCGCGACGGCAGCACCTCCACAGGCCTCGGTGACCCCTTCCTGGCTGACTTTTATCCAGGCTCTGAAGTGGTGACAAATTGCGACACGACGAACGGCTCGACCATCGTCGATTGTGACAGCACCGCCGACCTCGAAGCCGGGATGCAAATCACAGGCGGTGGAGTGCCCTCCTACGCCCTCATTTCTAGCATCACGAACGCGACCAGATTCGTGCTCTCCGTGGCCGCCACTTCGACCCTTTCCGCACAGCGCATGGTGGCCCGGAAAAGCACCGGCCCGGCCAGCTACGAGCCCGGCGTGCTGCTGCACAGTGTGACCGATGAAATGACCGTGGTGCCAGGGCTCGCCAAGGAGGTCTATCAGAGCCTCCAGACCCGCCGCGCTCAAGGCTCACTGACGGTCCTCGACACTGATTTCAGCCTCGGGCTTCGCCCTGGCCGAGTGATCACCCTGACCGGAGATCCGCAGCTCACAGACGTGCAGCTATGGGTTCAAAGCGTGAGCTGGAGCGCTGAAACTGGCCTCGCTCAGCTCACCGTAGGCTACCCCGCACACCTCAATCTGCGTGATCGCGTGGATCTGCGCGGCTGGTTCAGGTGGACCTTCCAGGGCGTGTTCTCCACGTACTCCTGGCTCGTGCCACCTCCGTGATTCTCGCCTGCACTGACTGTGCAGGCAGCCTGCATGAGTCCTGCAAAAGCTCGCCCATTTTGGGCGAATCTGCTCAAACCTCTGTCATTTTTGCGCAAACCTGATGGCGCTTACCTGCAGAGGAAGCCATCCGCACTCGTGAAAAAGATGCGTGCTGCGCAAGGCCCGCGCGATGAACTCGAACTGAACATCACCGAAGCGCTCGCGCCCTTCTTTGACATCAAGAGCATCACCTTCGCCACGCCCGACATCAAACCGCGCCCCACCGCTCAAGCAGGCTGGGACGAGACCGTGCTCGCCTACCTGCATGTGCACGCGAAGGACGCCAGCGTTGACAAGATCCCGCCGGTGCAGCTCGAGCTGAAGTTCGTCGATCTCAGCGGTCCCATCACCATTCCTGCCGAGTCCGCCGAGACCGTCATCAAGGTCGCCACCGATAAGATTCAACCACGCCCAGCCAGCAACATCGAGATCACGCAAACGCTCGACAACCGCCAGCTCAACATCAACGGCGCGCTCACGCTCGAAGTGAAAGCCACCGCCAGTGGCCTCGTGCCCGATCTTGAGCAACTGCTCGATATGAAGGCCGCGAACGCCATCGCGGTGAAGAACGTGGACCCGCACGAAGGCCTGCAAATCACCGAGCTGAACACCTGGGCCGATCAAGTCGCGCCAAAGTCCGAACGCATCTGGACGATCTCCCTCGATGGCGACCAAGTCCGCGCCTCCGACACGCCGATCACCTTCCACTTCCTGCAACCCAAGGCCAAAGACGCCGTCGTCAGCTATAGCAGCTACACCGACATGAATCTCACGACGCTGAAGGAACCCGCCATGCAAATCGGCCGCGAAATGACCGCCAAAGAAGTCGCCATCGTCGCCTCGAAGAGCCCCTATCTCTGGCCCGCGATCATCGGCGGCGCTGTGTTGCTGTTAGCCTCGATCCTCTGGCTCATCCTGCGCGGCAAAGGCAAAACCGAGCGCCCCGTGCGCGCCCGCGATGTCTTCACCATGCCCAAGGAAATCGATGGCTTCGCCGTCGTCGCCCTGCTCCGCCGCCTGTGCTCGAGTCCGCTCGTCAAACTCAAGGACACCCAGCAAACCGACCTGCAAACCGACCTCAAACGCGTGGAAGCCGCCTGCTTCGGCGCGAGTGCAGCCACGATGTCCGAAACCGACCTGCGCGCCATCGCCTCGAAGTGGCTCAGCAGCGCAACGTGATTCCCATTTTCCCCAAAACAACTCATGTCATCTACCCCCAGCCCCCAGAGTCCGCAGCAGTTCGTCGCCGGAGTTCGCGAGCGTGTCGCGAAGATCGTCGTCGGCCAGAATGTCGTCGTCGAGCGCGTGATGATCGCCTTGCTCACCGGCGGGCATTTGCTGCTGCAAGGCTTGCCAGGTCTCGCGAAAACGCTTCTCGTCAATACCATCGCCAAGGCCATCAACCTCGACTTCAAGCGCATCCAGTTCACCATCGACATGCTGCCGTCCGACATCATCGGATCGGAGATCATCGAGCAAAAAAGCGGCGAGTTCCGCATCCATCGCGGCCCGGTGTTCACCAACCTGCTGCTCGCCGATGAAATCAATCGCGCCGCTCCAAAGGTCCAAGGCGCGATGCTTGAGGCAATGCAGGAACGCAAGGTCACCATCGGCGGCCAGAACCTCAAGCTGCCCACACCCTTCCTTGTCATCGCCACGCAGAACCCCGTTGAGCAATCGGGCACCTTCGATCTTCCCGAGGCACAACTTGACCGCTTCATGTTGCTGCATCGCCTCGGCTACCCGACGCGCGATGAAGAACAACTGATCCTGCAACGCCAGCTCGGCATGGGTCTGCGAAAAGAGGATGGTGGTGCGGTTCCGCGCTCCGCCTTCGACATGATCGAAGACAGCCCAGGGGCATCCGTCGCCGATCTCGTCACCTCCATGGAAGCTGTGCAGGCGGTGCATGTCAGTGAAGTCTTCGTGAAGCATTGCGTCGAACTCGTGCGCCGCACGCGTGACAATCCGCTGCTCGACTTCGGTTGCAGCCCGCGCGCCGGACTCGCGCTCATCAACTCCGCCCGCGCCCGCGCCATCATGCATGACCGCGACTACGTCACGCCGGAAGATTTGTTCGATCTCGCCGAAGACGTCATCCTCCACCGCATCCGCGTCAGCTACGAAGCCTCCGCCGCCGGTCACACAGGTAAACAAGTGCTCGAAGGCATCCTCGCTGGCTTGGGCTGATTCGCATTGTCATGAAAGGCCAATTCCAGCTCAATCCCGATCCTGTCGATGCGCGGCAGTTTGAGGTCACGGTCAAGCAATTGGCCAACAGCCTCAACTTCGGGCAGGAGGAATCCGTCTTCCATGGCGGCGGGCTGGAGTATGCGCAGTCGCGGCTCTATGTGGCGGGCGATCCGGTGAAGTTCATCGACTGGAAAGTCTCCGCGCGTGTCGGCAAGCTCTTCATCAAGGAGTATCAGGAGCCTAAGCAAATCCCGCTCTACCTCCTGCTCGATACTTCCGCGTCGATGTGCATCTCGTCGCTAACACTGAGCAAATATGCCTGGGCCGTGCGCATCGCCACCGGCATTGCGCTCGCGGCACAGACCAGTATGACGCCCGTGGGCCTGCTCGGTTGCGGCGCGCGTGAGTTGCACGTACGCCCCACGCTCTCGCGGAATCTGGTCATGGAATGGTCGCATAAACTGAGGCTGCACGACTTCCTCGAAGAAACTTCCCTCGCCAAACGCGCCCGCGAAGTCGCACCCTCGTTGAAGCGTCGCACCACCGTCATTGTCCTCAGTGATCTGCATGACCCAGATGCCTTCGCGGCACTGCAAGTGATGTCGCAAGAGCATGATTGCCTCGTGCTGCATCTCCAGGATCCCTCCGAACTGAACATCAAAGGCGCGGGCATATTCCGTGGCAGTGAAGCTGAGTCCGGTCGCAGCTTCGTCGGTCACGGACGCCGTGCCTTCATCAAGAGCGAGGAATGGAAAAGCGAACTCACACGCTTCGGCATCGACTACCTGCACTTGCGCACCGACCAACCCATCCTCGGCAAACTGCGTCACTTTTTGAACCGACGGGGCTTCGGAGGCAGCGCAGGGCGATGAAACGCAAACACGTCATCCTGCTCACCGCAGTCCTCGTCATCGCGGGCATCATCGCCTTTGTGGTCACGCGCACGAGGGATGACGGACTGCGCGTGCCGCTCGGCGTCGAGCAAGCCGCCATCGTCACCTACAGCGGGCCGCTGCTCGCGGTTGCGCCTTACAAGTGGGGTGTGGCAGTAAATGTGCGTATCGCAGAGGTCACGGAGAAGGCGGATCGCCGAGTGTATGACTTGCGCTACATCGTCAATCGAGCAGGCACCTTTGATCTCAAGGACTACCTCGTCGCCAATGACGGCAGCGCGCTCACGGGATTGCCTAGTTTTAAGTTCGAAGGCGATCCCAAGCTCTCGAAGAACCTCGACACACGCATCCAGGAGACCGAGGAGATCCGCGTCGATGTCGGTGGCCGCTACTATGAGTGGATGGCCTTGTTCACGTTGCTGTGGATCGGTTGGTTGCTCCTGCTCATCTTTTGGAAGCGTCCGAAACCGCCCGCCGAGCCGGATGCCGGGCCACCACCACCCACACTCGCCGAGATGATGCGCAGCTTCCTCGCCCAACTCGAAGCGGGCACGCTCAACGCCGATGCGAAAGCGAAGATGGAAATGGTCATGCTGCAATGCTGGCGCAACGAACTCGCTCTGGGCAATGAACCCATGGACAGCGCTCTCGCTCACATAGCCAGCAATGGGAAGACCAGCGAGGCTTTGAAGAAGCTGCAGCATTGGTTGCATCATCCGAGTTCACCCGTTCCCAGCGCCGACATTGCCGCGGTGATCAAGCCCTACACCGTGGAGGCTGCGTCATGATTTTCCAGCATCCGCAATTGCTCGGCCTGCTCGCGCTGCCCGTCATTCTCGCCTTTTGGGAGTGGACACGGCGTGGGCAAACCATCGCCATGCCCTTCGATCATGGTCAGCAAGGACGTGGACGTATTTTACAATTCTTGGTGCTCACTGCGAACTGCCTACCTGCCGCGTTGCTCGCCATCGCGATCATCTTCCTCGCGCATCCAATGACCTACACACCACCGGAAGTGGAGCGGAAGCTGAACAACGTGCAGTTCGTGCTCGATACCTCCGGCAGCATGGCTGAAGACCACGGTTCACAAGCGAAGGGTCGGCATCGGCGCTTCGATTCGGCGATGAATGCCATCGAACAGTTCATCACCTATCGCCAGGGCGATGCCTTTGGGCTCACCATCTTCTCGCGCACCTTCATCCATTGGCTGCCGCTCACGCTCGACACCCAGTCGATCCCGCTCTCTAAGCGATTCATCGAACCCAACAACCCCAAGCTCGACCCACCCTCCATGGGACGTCACGGCCTGCCCGATGATCTCTGGGGTGGCACCTTCATCGGCAAAGCTCTGCACGGCGCTGCCGATCTGCTCGCGCAGCGCCCAACCGGCGACCGCATGATCATCCTCATGACCGATGGCGAAAGCAGCGACATCAATCCGCCGCTCGATGCCGCAATCATCGAGCACCTACGCTCCGAGAAGATCACCGTCTTCACGATCATGCTCACGGGCGACCAAATATCCGAGCCACTCATCAACATCACCCGCGCCACCGGCGGCGAAGTATTCAACGCAGTCACGCCCGAGGCCCTCGCCAGTGTCTTCAAGAGCATCGACGAGATGAAGAAAGTCGTCGTGCTGGAGAAGCGCCCGCACGTTATCGACTTCTACGATCCGTTCTTCATTCCCGCGCTCAGCGTGCTCGGCGTGAGCGTGCTCGCGCTGTTCGGACTGCGGTTCACGCCGTGGTAGGATTGGCATGGAGAACACCGTCGTCGTCGTTTACACCCAATGAACTCACCCATGAAAGTCATCATCTTGCTTCTGTCGCTTGCGATTGCGCATCAAGCTATCGCTCAAGACAATCTGCCCAAAACCGCCCAGACCTTCGAGATCGGCGGCAATAAAGCGTTCGTCTATACCGCGCCAAAGCCTGCTGAGGGCAAGCCGTGGCTGTGGTATGCGCCGACACTGAAAAGTTTGGCCTTCGGTGAGCGAAAGGGCTATTTCGAGGCCTTCATGAAGGCGGGCATCGGCATCGCAGGCTTCGATCTCGGCGAGGTGCGCGGCTCACCGGCGAGCACGGCGAAGTTCACACTGTTTTATGATGCGATGGTGAAGCGCGGTTATTCGCCGAAGCCGATCCTGCTCGGCCAGAGTCGCGGCGGCATGATGACGCTTGCCTGGGCGTTTAGGAATCCCGACAAAGTGCGCGCCTGGGTGGGCATCTACCCCGTGTGTAATCTCGCGAGCTGGCCGTTGAAGAACTCGAAACCGCAGACGCTAGCCGACTTCGCGATGACCGAGCCCGAACTCGTCGCCAAGCTCGCTGAATTCAATCCCATCGATAATTTGAAGGGCCTGCTGGCGAACAAGGTGCCCATGTTTGCCGTGCATGGCGATTCCGATGTCGTCGTGCCGTATGATTTGAACACGAAACTGCTCAAAGAGCGCTACGAGGCCGCTGGCGGCTCGATCAGCGTGAAAGTCATCCCTGGCGAAGGCCACAAGGTTGGCCCGTCATTCTTTGAGTGCCAGGAGTTGGTCGATTTCGTCCTGAGGATGGCTAAGTAGGCACAACCAACCATGAAACATCTTGTCCTGTTCCTTGCATTCGCCTCCTAGGCGTTTGCTGATCCCCCAATCACCCTCCTTAAGCTCGACGATGTGACCGCACAGCGTGTCGGCACGAAGCCGGTGTCGGACCGCTGGCAGAAGGTGCATGACCATCTGATCGCGCACGGCATCAAAGGGTCCTTCGGTGTCATCACCGATTCGCTGTAGAAGGACAACGCGATGTGCTTCCAGTGGCTGAAGGACGTGCAGGCGGCAGGACAGATCGAGTTGTGGATGCACGGCTAACAAGTTCCGTGGAGCGAGCGACACAGGTGAGTTTGAAACCGGCACCGCGACGGACAGCGGGCGATTTGGCCAAGGGTGAGAAGCTGGCGAAGGACACACTCGGCTTTGACCTCCCCGCCTTCGGCCCGCACTGGAGCGGCGCCACGGACGTCACCGATGAGGCGATGGAGGGCGTGCCCGAGGTCAAAATCTGGCTCTACGGCCCGTCCAAACCCAAGTTCTTCACGCGGCTGAGCATCCCACGCGTGATGGCGCTGGAGAACCCGACCTCCGCGCCCGATTCGGCGAAGTTCATCGCTCTTCTACGAGAAGAGCGCCGCCACCAAAGACGTGCTTGTGCTCCAAGGCCATCCCGAGCAGTGGGACGACAAACGCTGGGCGGGCTTCGTCGAGATCATCGCGTTCTTGAAATCGAAGAACGTCGTCTTCATGACGCCGAGCGAGTATTTGCAGCAGGTGAAGGCGGCGACGAAATGAAAGCTGCGAAATCCAGCCCGAGTCACCACATGAAAGGCATCGCTTGCACACTTCTTACTCTGCTCCTGCCACTTTCAGCAGCCGATCCCATTATGAACCACGAAACTGCCCTGACCACTTACGTTGAGAAACTCAACACCCACTTGTGGGAGCAGATCGCTCCGCATGTGGCAAAGGACGCAGTATTCATTTTCACTGAAGGCACCTTCATCGGTCACGATGCAGCGAAACAATCCTTCGAGAAGACCTTCGCGCTGATTCAAAACGAGGAGTTCAGTCTGCACGACATCTCATGGACCGTTGTGACCGCAGAAGTCGCTGTCTGTCATTATGAATTCCGTTGGAAGGGCTTGATCGAAGGCCAGGAAGCCACCGGCGGCGGTCCCGGCACCACCATCCTGCGCAAGGTCGATGGCCGCTGGCTGATCGCACATGAGCATCTTGGACCGGGTCCGCGTAGATCGTGAATTCGTGTGGCACCGAGATGACTGCGACTACTTTCGCTGCGCGGAGTTCCAAACCGATCTCTGATGCCATGAAGTTACTCATTTTCACTTTTCCCGCCTGTTTCGCCGCCACGGCAGTTTTTGCCTTTAATCCGCTGAAAGTGCCGGAGGCTGCGCTGGCTGAGCCGCTCGACTTCAGGGTGCAGGATGCCTCACGCGAGCGTGCGCTGCCGATCCGCGTCTATCTGCCTGCGTCGACGAAAGCGGCACCCGTGGTGCTTTTCAGTCATGGGCTGGGCGGTTCGCGGGAGAACAATCCGTATCTCGGCAAGCATTGGTCCGCTCGTGGTTATGCGGTGGTCTTTGTGCAGCATCCTGGTAGCGATGAGTCCGTGTGGAAGGGCCAGGGACCGGCCCGCATCCCGATGGCGATGAAGCAGGCGGCCAGTGTGCAAAACTTCATCCTGCGTGCTGCGGACATACCGGTGGTGCTGGATCAATTGCAGCGCTGGAATGCCGCGGAGGACCACGCGTTGCGCGGTAGGCTCGATCTCACGCGTGTGGGCATGTCCGGGCATTCGTTTGGCGCGGTGACGACGCAGGCGGTCAGCGGACAAAATCTGCCCAACGGTGGCAGTCTCACTGATCCACGCATCCGAGCCGCCGTGACGATGAGTCCCAGTGTGCCTGCGACAGGCAGTGCGGAGCGAGCGTTCGGCAGCGTGAAGCTCCGGTGGCTGCTCATGACCGGCACGAAAGACGTGGCCCGGATCGGTAGCTTGACCATCGGCGGAGATATTGATTCACGTCTTGGCGTCTATCCCGCTTTGCCGCCCGGCGACAAATACGAAGTCGTCCTCAACGACGCCGAGCACGGCGCCTTCAGCGACCGTGTGCTGCTCGGCGAGAATGCAAAACGCAGCCCAAATCATCACCGCGTCATTCTCGCCCTCAGCACTGCCTTCTGGGATGCCTTTCTCCAAGGTGATGCCGAGGCGAAAGCCTGGCTGAATGGTGAAGGGCCGCGCTCTGTGCTGGAGAAAGACGACAGGTGGCAGCGGAAGTAGGCGTTCAACGTCACTCCTCATGCGCGCATTGTTCTTTCTCTTTGCTCTCAACTCGCTGCTCTCCGCCGAAACGATCACCAACTCCATCGGCATGATGCTCGTGCCCGTCTCGCCAGGGAGCTTTGTCATGGGGCAGGATGGGCCGGCGGCGGATTACAACGTAAAGAAGCATGCGGAGAAGTTTGATGATGCGGACTGGGATGAAAAACCTGCGCATCGCGTGACGATCACGCAGGCTTTTCAGATGAGCGCCACGGAGGTCACGGTGGGGCAATACCGTCAATATGAGCCCAAGCATCGCGGCCAGAACGAAGACGATGCGGTCACGGAGGTGAGCTGGAAGGACGCGGTGAAGTTTTGCGAGTGGTTGTCGAAGAAGGAGGGCAAAAGCTACCGCCTGCCGACGGAGGCGGAGTGGGAGTTTGCGTGCCGCGCGGGCACGACGACGCTGTTTCACACGGGCGATGCGCTGCCTGCGGGCTTTCACTCCTGGGCGAGCGACACCGGCCTGCGTGACCGCTTTTTCCCGGAGGAAAAACTGCCGCCGGAATATCAGCCGAAGCCCACGAAGCTCTCGCTGAGAGTCGGGTGCACGCCCGCGAATGCTTTGGGTCTTTTCAACATGCACGGCAACGTGGCCGAGTGGTGTGCGGACTGGTTTGGTCCGTATGAGGCTGCGGAGCAGACCGATCCGCTCGGGCGCGTCGATGGCGACTTCCGTGTGATTCGTGGTGGCAGTCATTCCGTGCAGACGCGGCTGCTGCGCTCGGCGAATCGCATGTCGTGGGTGCCGGAGGCGGTGAATGACCGCATCGGCTTCCGCGTGTTGCTCGGCGATTGGTCGAAGGGCGAAAAGCTACCGCTGCCGAAGCCCGCGCTGCATGCGCAGAATGTCTCGCAGTCCACACCGAAGATCGAACTGCCGCCGCAGGACGTGCCCTTCTTTGAAGGACCAAAACCTTTCGTCAAAGTGGAGCCGAAATCCTTTGGCCCGACGTTCTCGTGGCACAATCACAGCCCCGCCATCGCCGAATGCCCGAACGGCGATTTGCTCGCGGTCTGGTATTCCTGCGTCGATGAGGCCGGGACGGAGCTGAACAACCTCGCGAGCCGTTTCCGTCGAGGTGCGAGCGAGTGGGAGCCCGCCTCGCTCTTCTGGGATGGAGCGGACGTGAACGACCACGCACCAAAACTCTGGTGGGATAGCGAAAAGACGCTCTTCCACTTCGCACGCGGTCATCGCGAAAACATCGTGCGCCACAGCACTGACAACGGCGTCACCTGGAGCAAGGCGCAGATTATCCCGCCATGGAGCGAGATCGGCAACCAGCTCTTCCGCACTCGCGACGGCACGATTTTAATGACGCAGGATGTCACCACGACCAGTCTCACGAAAAGCACCGATGGCGGCAAGACTTGGACCTCCGACGTGATCACGGACAAGAAGCTCGCGCATCGCAACGGCAGCGCCGCACGTCATGCGGGCATTCACGCGCCCATCGTCGAGCTGCAAGACGGTCGTTTGATGAGCTTTGGCCGACTCAACAGCGAGTCCGAGCAGAAGCCGTATGACTTCAAAACGCCCGCCAGTTTTTCCAGCGATGGCGGCAAGACCTGGACGCACGAGGCCACCGCGTTTCCCGCCATTAGCAGCGTGCAGCGTCAGGCGCTCATCCGTTTGCAGGAAGGCCCGCTGCTTTTCTGCTCCTTCACCGATCTCTCCGCCAATTCGAAGAATCCCAAAGGCCTGACCTTTCGAAGCAAGACCGGCGAGTTCAACGGCGCAGGCTTGTTTGCCGCGATCACCTTCGATGAAGGCAAAACGTGGTCGCACAAACGCCTCGTCACCCCCGGCGGCCAAGAGCGCACCATCAACGGAATCGACCGCAACATGTTCCCGCTCAGCGACACCCGCGCCGAGCACAACGGCTACCTCGCAGCCATCCAAACTCGCGATGGCCGCATCCAGCTCATCAGCAGCAGGAACCACTACGTCTTCAATCTGGCGTGGCTGAAAGCTCTGCCGGATGGGCCGTAAAGTGGTCCGCTCAGTCCTTCTGAGCGGTTTGGTGAGGAGAATTCCGCACAGGGGGACTGTGCGGATTACCTTACTTGCTGTTCTCGGCGAACTGGGCGTCGAAGACGATCTTGCTCGGCGGGAAATCGAGCTTCTTCACGTAGGCGCAGGATTCGGTGGCACCGAATTCGCGGTCCATGGCACCGTCTTCCCACTCGACGCTGAGGGGGCCGTTGTAGCCGATGTCGTTCAGGGCGCGGATGATGCGCTCGAACTTGATGTCGCCACGACCCACGGACTTGAAGTCCCAATAGCGCGGCGGGGTGTGGAAGTCGGTGTGACCGCCGAAGACACCGGCTTCATCGCCGAGGTTCCAGGCCACGTCCTTCATGTGGACGTGGAAGATGCGGTCGCTGAACTTGCGGATGAACTTCTCATAGTTCACACCTTGGTAGCCGAAGTGGCTGGGGTCGTAGTTGAAACCGAAAGCAGGGTGGTAATCCACGGCCTGGAGGGCTTTCTCAGCGCTGGCGATGTCGAAGGCGATCTCGGTCGGGTGGACTTCGAGGGCGTATTTGATGCCGAGCTTCTGATACTCATCAAAGATGGGCGTGAAGCGCTTGGCGAAGTCCTTGTAGCCTGCCTCGATCTGGCCGGGGAGGTTCGGCGGGAAGGAGTAGCAAAGGTGCCAGATGCTGCTGCCGGTGAAGCCGTTCACCACGCTGACGCCGAAACGCTTGGCAGCATGAGCGGTCTTGATCAGCTCCTCGGCGGCGCGCTGGCGCACACCTTCGGGCTCACCATCGCCATAGATGGCGGCGGGCAGGATCTGCGCGTGGCGGGCATCGATGTTATCACACACGGCCTGACCGACGAGGTGGGTGGAGATGGCGAAGCATTTCATGCCGGCGGCGTCGAGCTTGGCGCGCTTGGCATCGCAGTAGGCCTGATCGGCTTTATCGACCTCGAAGTGGTCGCCCCAGCAGCCGAGTTCCACGCCATCGTAGCCGAAGGACTTGGCTTTCTGAACGACGGTGTCGAAGGAGAGATCGGCCCACTGGCCGGTGAAAAGAGTGACGGGTCTGCCCATGGTGGTGTTTGGTTTGGAGTTTTGAATGACTGTCGAAAACGACGCGCCGATTCTCTATAGCCTGTCCCGATTGGCAAGCAAAAGGTCAGGCAGAAGGCGGACTCACATGAACGGCCAGCCAAAGCGCATCCGCCGAGGTGCTGGCGACGCGGTGACGGATGTGGGCTGGGATCAGGACATGATCCCCGGCTTTCAGCGTGAGCGGCGGCTGATCGGCGATCTCCAAAACTGCGCTGCCTTTGATCAGCAACACCCATTCATCCTGCGGCTGATCATACCAAAAACCCCCGGGGCTGGCCTGACCATGGGAATCGATGCGCTCGATTTTGACCCCGGCTTTCTCGAAGAGGGTGGTGAAGATCTCCTCACCCGATGTGGATGCAATCTCAGGGAAGAGTGAAAGCGCTTTTACCATTACCGGAAGCCTCACTTTTTATTCCATAGCAAGACAGCCGCAATCAGAGCCATCGCAATGATCCCTATCATCAAACCAGGAGGTGTCTTGATCGCAAAATATATCGCCGTTGATGGCTCTGCGGTCACTGTGACAGGCTCCGCTGCTTTGGCCAGCGCGGTAAGGTCGGGAAGATCGCGCTCCAGCAGCGGGGAGGCTTGAGCGAGCTTCTTCCAGTCGGCGGTGAAGAGGAGGTCGATGCCGGGGTTTTGCTCCTTCACCTGGCAGGAGCATTTGCCGATGAGGAAGGTGGCGGCTTCTTCGATGGTCTCTGGCGAGATGCCTTTCCCGACGAGGGCATACAGGGCACGACCACGACCGAAGATGGGGAAGACCATGGGCTTATCGCCGAGCCCCTGGAGGTCGTCTTCGGAACCCATGAGCATGGCGATGAGCGCTCGCTCGTCGGTGTTCTTCCGCGAAAGGCGGATGATGGAGAAGTCCAGCCTCAACTCCTCTTGGCTGACCGAGACGAGACCATTGGCGATGTCTTGCGCATCGAGTTCCGGCAAAGCCAGCACGCCGAGCAGGTAGTCGAGTCGCTCCTGCAGGACCTTGGCGGCGGTATCATCGGCAGCAGCATCGCCGGACTCCAGCAGCACCCACACGGCGCTTTGACCATCGCCGAGCCGCTCCAAGATGTCTCGCCGCACGGGCGAGTCGGCGATCTTCCACGCGGCGGCCTCCGTCAACGGTGCGGCCACGAGATCGAGTTTCACAGCCGTGCTTCTGGGGTAGTGCAGCACCAGTCGCGGCAGCACAGCATCAGCAGGCTGGGCTTTCCAGATCTCCGCATGATCCGGGCTCATCTTGGCGGAGATATCCACGGTGGTGACGCTGAGGTTGGCTTTCTCGATGGCATCCGCTGCTGGCTTCACAGCCTGAACTTGCGCCTGCTGCTCGGGCGTCAGTGCTCCACGATGAAAAACGATGGCCTGATAAGGATCAGCCTCCCAATGCTCCAGCGCATAGCGAAACACCGGCACCGAGCAGGCAAGCGCGGACACAGCGGTCAGCAGTATGAGCGCAAAGGTCCGCCAAGTCAGGGAAGGTGAAGGTTTTGTCATCATCAGGTAAGTCGGATAGCGTGGGGCGTGAGCATACGTTCACTGCCACCGCCTCATTGCAGCACAGCATGAGCGCGGCAAGCCAACCATGAAAGCTCTCTCGCTCCTTTTTCTCCTCTCACTGACCTTTGCCCATGCCGACTGGCCTGCCTATCAGCATGACAACAGCCGCGTCGGGCACACGGAGGAGCCGCTGAAAGCACCGCTCACACCACGCTGGGACTACGCCTCTCCCGCGCCGCCGCAGATGGCTTGGGCAGGTGAAAATGGGCGCGTGATCGAGGGCATGGAGCTTTTCAATCGGGTGCGCTTTGATGACGCCTTTCATGTCGCGATCAGCGAGGGCCGCGTGTTCTTCGGCTCCACCGTCGATGGTCGGGTGATCTGCCGCGACCTCGCGAGTGGGAAAGAAGTGTGGTCCTTCTTCACGAACGGCCCCGTGCGGCTCGCCCCAGCCATCGCCGATGGCAAAGTGTATGTCGGCTCCGATGACGGCTACGCCTACTGCCTCGATGCGAAGTCGGGCTCGGTGATCTGGAAGCTGCGCGCTGGGCCGAATGATGAGCGCATCCTGGCTCGTGGTTGCATGATCTCACGCTGGCCGGTGCGCACCGGTTTGCTGATCGACAGCGGCACCGTCTATTTCGGCGCGGGGGTGTTTCCGCATGAGAACATTTACCTCTACGCGGTCGATGCCGCAACGGGCAAGCCGCAGTGGGTCAATGACGCGATCAGTCAGGAAGATGCAGGCCGCAATGATCTCTCGCCGCAGGGTTATCTGCTCGCGACGAAGGATCTGCTCTTCGTGCCATCGGGCCGCGCTTTGTCCGTGGCCTTTGATCGGAAGACTGGCAAGCAGGTAAACAAACCCACGCCCGGCTGGCGCGGCGATGCTGGCGGGCAGATCGGCGGCACGCAGGCCATGCTCGTCGATGACCAAATCCTCGCGGTGGGCGAGCATCAGATCCTCTCGCTCGATCAAAAGACCGGCAAAACCGGCTACGCGTGGTTCCAAGGCACGCAGATGACCATGACGGGCAACTCGGGCTTCATGGCTACCGGCAAGGACATCGTCGCCATCGACCGCGACAAGCACGCCGAGGGCACTCGCGAGCGTCATGCTATCGAGATGGCCTCCACCAAACTCTCCGGCGACCTGCGCAAACATTCAGCCATCGCCGAACTCAAGAAGGTACAGATGCTCGAAGCCGATCTGAAAAAAGCTGCGCCTGAAGCTGTCGAGAAGCTCAAGCAGGAACTCGCCGCCGCCGCGCAAAAGTATGAGCCGCTGCGTGCCGACTATCAGGCCAAAAAAGACAAGCTCACGGCGAACAAAACCAAGCTCACCCTGATGAAGGACATCGGCATCAAGTGGCGCTGGCCTTCGACGCATGAATCCGCGCTCATCCATGCCGGTGGAACCCTTGTCGTCGGTGGCAAAGACGAGGTCGTCTGCCTCGATGCCGAATCCGGCAAGGTGCTCTGGCAAAGCAAAGTCGATGGCGATGCACGCGGGCTCGCTGTCTCCGAAGGTCATCTGCTCGTCAGCACGACTTCCGGCCATGTGTATGCCTTTGCCGATGCCACAAAGACCAACCTGCCAGCCCTCGCTGAGGCTTCCAAAGTCGTCGCTGATCCTTTTCCCAAAGATGCGCAAAGCGACATGTATGCCGCCGCCGCTGAGGAGATCCTGAAAGCCACGAACGTGAAGCGGGGCTTCTGCCTCGTGCTCGGTAGTGAGCAGGGACGCCTCGCCTATGAGATCGCGAAACGCAGCCAGCTCTCCGTTTTCGGTGTCGAGTCGGATGAAGCCAAGGTCGCTGCTTCACGCGCGGCCTTGCTCAGCACGGGCCTCTACGGTTCACGCATCACCATTGACCATCTCGACCTCTCGATGGTGCCGTATTCGAGCTTCTTCGCGAACCTCATCGTGTCCGACTCGCTGTTGCTCACAGGAAAAGTTCCGGGAGTTCCTGTCGAAGTCGCCCGAACACTGAAACCCATCGGCGGTGTGATTTGCCTCGGCGCTCCGGGCAAGCCAACGAACTCAGATGAATGGCTCGCGAACACGAAGCTGAAGGAAGAAAAAGCCACGATCACGAGGTCGGGCGACTGGGTTTTGCTCAAACGTGCCGCCTTGCCAGGAGCCGACTCGTGGTCGCATCAATACGGCAACGTCGGCAACACCAGCAGCAACAAAGACGAGCGCGTCAAAGGCGGTCTGAACGTGCTCTGGTATGGCGATCCAGGTCCGGGTGAGTCGGTGAATCGTCACGATGGAGCCGTGGGGCCGCTGTCGGTGAATGGCAGGCTTTTCACGCAGGGCGAGACGAGCATCCAGGCACACGATGCCTTCAACGGGCAGTTCCTTTGGGAAGTGAAGAACCCCGGCGCGATGCGCATCGGCGTCTTCAATTCACGCGAGCCCGGCAACATGGCCGCGAGCGATGACTACCTCTTCATGCTGCTCGACGACAAATGCTTCCAGTTCGATGCCGCCACCGGCAAGACCGTGCGCGAGTTGAAGATTCCCGGCGAAAGCAAGCCTAACCTCCAGTGGGGCTACCTGGCCCATCACGAGGGCCTGCTTTATGGCACCGTCACGCAGCGTGTCGCGAACGCCTCCGAAAGTGCCCGCCGTGGCAAAAGCGCCTCCATCTCCACCGACCTGCTCTTTGCCTACGATGTGAAAACCGGCGAGCTGAAGTGGACGCATCAGGGCAAGCACGTCTCCCATGTCTCCATCGCCATCGGCAATGGGCGCATCTTCTTCATCGACGCCTCGCTGACTCCTGCGCAGCGCGAGGACATGCTGCGTCAGGACAAAACCGAACTCGCCAAGCTCACCGGCAAAGCCAAGGAACTCGCCGAAGAGCGCATCAAGAATGCCGACATGCGCATGGCCGTGGCGCTCGATGCCAAGACAGGCGTGCAGCAATGGGCGAAGCCCGTGGACGTCACCGATTGCAGCGAGATCGGCATCGGCGGCGGTGCCCTGACCATGATGTTCCAAAACGGACATCTCGTGCTCGGCGGCGCGAACGCGAACGGCCACTACTGGGAGCAGTTCCTCGCAGGTGAGTTTGCCCGTCGTCGCCTCGTCGTGCTGGATGCCGAGAAGGGTGAAAAGATCTGGTCGAAGGACGCCAACTACCGCAGCCGCCCCATCGTCATCGGCAATGAAGTCATCGCCGAGCCCTGGGCCTACGACCTCTACACCGGCGAACAAAAGATGCGCACCCATCCGCTTACTGGCGAGAAGTCGCCATGGATGTTTGCCCGCCCCGGCCACCACTGCGGCGCGCTTTCCGCCACATCGAACCTCATGTTCTTCCGCTCCAAATCGACCGCCTACTACAACATGGACGAAGACGAAGGCACTGAGCACTTCGCCGGTCAGCGGCTCGGCTGCTGGATCAACACCATCCCTGCCAACGGCCTCGTCATGATTCCCGAAGCCAGCGCTGGCTGCGTCTGCCTCTTCTCCATCGCCTCCACCATCGTCTTCGAGCCGCGTGCCGACCGCATGAGCTGGGGTGTTTACAGTGCCAGTGGAGCCAGCACGCCCGTGCAGCACATGGCGCTGAACTTTGGCGCACCTGGAGATCGACGCGATCAGCAGGGCAAGCTCTGGCTGGGCTATCCACGACCCTCCTCACGCGCTGGCATCGACCTGCCACTGAGCCTCGATCACCAGTTCGCCAAAGGCGGCGAGTTCTTCGCCATGAACGAGGAATCCCACAAAATCGAAGGCACCCAAGTCCCCTGGATCTACACCTCCGGCGCACGCGGCCTCGTCAGCGCAGAGCTACCCTTGATCGGCAAAGGCGAAAAGCCCGAGACCTACACCGTCCGCCTCTACTTCTCCGCCCCCGAGGGCGACAAACCTGGCCAACGCATCTTCGACGTGCAGCTTCAGGGCAAAACGGTCCTCAAGAGCCTCGACATCACAGCCAAAACCGGCGGCACCCAACGAGCCCTCGTGGAGGAATTTGAGCGCATCTCCGTCACCGACAAGTTGCTCTTGGAACTTCTCCCTGCTCAACCCAACCCCGACGCCACCACCCAACCTGTGATCAGCGGCATCGAAGTCCTCCGCACCGATGCCAAGGAGATCAAAGGCGGCGTGGCGGGAAGGTGAAGATCTCCGCCAGCCTGCGTGCCGAGCACACCCAAAGCATCGACCCCGCGCGCGCCCTCGCCGCCGAAACCCTGTAACTCGAGCGCACCCCCAGCGACCTCATCAACACTGCCTACGGCCTCACCCCCGAAGAAGTGAAACTGCTGTGGGCCACCGCCCCGCCGCGGACGCCGTTTTGATGTCAAGTGGCTGCGGGTCGCCGCACCCCGTGCTTGCCCCCCACCTATCGAGGCAGAGAAGAAGGTCTGGACGGCCCAAAACCCCGAAAAAAGCCTGCCCCCGGACGCGAGAATTCCGCGCTCCACGGACCTCCCATCTCTCGCGGTGTAGCCATTCTTCCTCGGGCCTGGAAGTTTTCACGAAACCAAGAAACTTCCCACCTGGTATCACTCGGGCTCGCGCATGAGTTGCAGCAGCTTGCTGCGGTCGATCGTCGGGGCGGCGGGTTTGGGGGCCGGAGGTGTGGGCTTGGTGGCTACAGGTTTGGCGGGCGTGGGCTTCGGGGCGGCCTTAGGCTTCAACTTGGCAGTGGTCTTGGGGGCCTGCGACTTGGCGACAAGTTTCGGGGTTGGTTTGGGCTCGGGCTTTGGCTCAGGTTTGATCTCAGGGGCTGGCGTGATGGGCGCGGCTGGCACTTCGGAGGCGGTCTCGGGTTTGACTTCTTCAGCAGGCACGGGCTCGGGCTTGGGGGGCTCGTTGGAGAGGCGTTTGAGGCTGTGAGGGCCCTGGGGGAGGACTTGCACGCCGTCGATGAGGATCTTGCTTTCCGCAGCTTTGCCGTAGTGGAGGTGGTCGCCTTTTTTCACAACGGACAGGCCGCGCACTTCGGCGTGGTCGGAGTTCAGGAGGATTTCGGGGGCCTTGGCCTGGATGGGCGGGGTGCTCTTTTTCACAAGCAAGACATTCCCAGTGGCGAGGTGGAAGGTCTCACCTTTCTCGTCCTGGCTGCTGTTAATACTGTCAGCATAAAGTCCGACGATGCCGAGGCTGCGGGTGGTTTTGGACTGCTGGCGGAGTTCATCGCTGCTGAGCTTGAATTCCGCAGGCTCGGGAGCGGTGGGAAGACTGGTGCAGGAGGCGAGACTAAGGACGGCGAGGAGGGTGAGATGACGGTGGGGGGCGGTCATGAATGGGTGAGATATACGCAGTTTAATCGGCCTCCCGAAGATTTTTCTGCCACACCAGCGGTCTGGTCGTCCATATCTGCTCTGAATGCCCGACCTCATGCCATCTGAACCTCTTTCTGACGAGTCTCTCGCCCGGCAGGTGCTCGACGGAGATGACACCGCTTTTCGCTCGTTGCTGAGCCGCCATCTCCAACCTTTGCGCACCTACCTGGCGCTGCGTGCGCCGGTGCCGCATCTGATCGATGAAGTGGCGCATGATGCCTTTGTCTTTGCCTATCAGCACCTGGAGGATTTCAAAAGCGGGTCGCTCCAGCCCTGGGTGCGCAGCATTGCTAACAATCTACTGCGTGATCGCCTGAAGGCCCATGCGCGTGAGTCGGCGAAGCAGGAGCGTTACCTGGATCATCTGCGGATGGAGCTGGCGCTGCAAAACGCGGATGCGCCAGTGGAAAATCATCGTGCGGACCAGCTCCGTCACTGCTTGGAAAAGCTGCGCCACTCGCAGCGCGAGGTGCTGGACCTGCGCTACGAGCACGAGCTCAGCAGTGATGAAATCGCCCGCCGCACGGGTCGCAGTGCGCTGGGTATTCGCACGCTGCTCATGCGTGTGAGGCAGCAGCTCCGCGACTGCATTGAATCTCAGCCCGCCATCTCATGAAACCGGAAGAACTCATCGACCAAGCGCTCCAGGATCAGCTTTCCGCTGAGGACTGGCAGGCGCTGCTGAAAGACGAAACGGCTCTGCACGAGCTGCGTCGGCAGGTGGAGATGGATGCGATGCTGAGCGTGGTCTTGGAGCCTGCGGCGAAATGTCAGCGTCTCCAGGATGCCATCATGGCGAGTCTGGACACGGCCAGCACCGAGTCACTCCGCCAGGAGATCGAGCGTGCGACCCTTGGCACACGCCGGCGTGCTCGACAGCGGCTGGGCGGCCCGCTTTCACGCTGGCGGACAGCCGCTCCACGTCTCTGGCAGGCAGCAGCGGCAGTGTTGCTCGGTGGATTGATCGGCAGTCTGGCCTGGCCGGATCTGGTGAGTCAGACAGGGCTGGAGGAGATCGTGGCTGCGCACAAAGCCAGATCGCAGCCGCAGATCGAAAACCAGGTCCCACCACCAGCGATGCCTCCCGAGCCAGTGCTGGTGAAAAGTCAGCCTGTGTCGCCAGCTCCGGCTCCTTTGCCCATGCCTGAGCCGCCCAAAGTTGCTGTGGTGGAAGTGAAACCGGTGGCTGAGCCCAAAGCTCCTGCCACTATGCCGAAGCCAGCGCCCATCGCCGAGACTTCCAAACCCGAGAAGCCTGCCATGGCGGAAAGTCGTCTTCCGCAGGTCCGGCTGGCGGCAAAGCCGAGCCCTGATGTTCCAGGCGATGTGGCGATGACTTTGCAGGGGCGGGTGGATTTCGTCACGCAGGTGCTGCCGCTGCTGAAGCGTTCCTGCTTTGAGTGTCACAGTGCCGAACAAAAGAAGCCCAAAGGAGACATCCGACTCGATGATCTGGCCGCCATCCGTGAGAAGAGCCGCACGGACAGTCTGGTCTTTCCCCACAAGCCGGACAAGAGCACTCTCCTGCGGAGCCTGACGCTGCCGCGTGATCACGAAGACGCCATGCCGCCTGAGGGTGAAGGCACTCCGCTGACACCGCAGGAGACGGGGTTGATTCATCGCTGGATCGAAGAGGGTGCTGACTTCGGTGACTGGACCTCGGAGCGTGCTCGTGAGGTGACGATCTCGACCTCTGCGGAGCCGATCAATACCGCCGATGCTATGGCGACGGCACGCCGCATTGATGCGCTGATCCTGGCTGATCTGGAGAAGCGTGGTGAAAAGCCACGGGCTGCGGCTTCAGACCTCACCTTTGTGCGGCGGGTGCATCTGGATCTCGTGGGGCGCATCCCGACGACGGCAGAAACCGAGGCTTTCCTCAAAGACAAGTCGCCAGAGCGCCACGCGCATCTCATTGACCGTCTGCTCGCGTCGAATGGGCATGTGAGTCACATGTTTAACTACTGGACCACCCTGCTCCGTGCCCGCGACCAACTCGATGGCGATGTGAAGGGTTCCTTTTACCTGGCCTGGATCAAGCAGAGCATCCGAGATAACAAACCCTACGATCAGTGGGCGCGTGAATTGCTAAGCCCTGAAGGCTACGGCTGGCGGGCACCTGCCTCCGGCTATTACCTGCGCGATGGCGCGAACCGTGCGGCGAACATCGAGACCACGGCCAGCCTCTTCCTGGGCCTGCAAATCTCCTGCGCACAGTGTCATGACCACCCTTATGACAAATGGACGCGGAAGGACTACCACCAGTTCATGGCTTGGACTTCCGGCATCCAGATGGGCACAGGAGACAGCAAAGTGGGGCAGGTGGAGTCTGAGGAAATCCGCAAGGCCAAAGATCGCTACGACAAGATGGCGATGAATCGTATCAATCCTGAACAGCAGGCGAAGTATGAGCAGATCGGACGTGCTCTGGAGGCTCTGCAACGCGCTGCAGGTGGCTCAGGCGTGGTGAATGGCGAAGGCCAGCCCGCGAAGCTGCCGGACGACTATCAATACGGCGATGCCAAACCGGGCGATCTTTTGCCAGCCTCAGTGCTTTATGGCGAAGCACCGAAGCCGGGCACGCGTCCGGCGGATACCCTCGCCGAATGGATCACGGCCCCGCAAAACACACGCTTCTCGCTCGCGCTGGCGAACCGGCTTTGGCAGAAGCTTTTCGGCCTGCCCTTTGCCGGAGCCCCTGAGCAGGTGCGGGAGATCGCAGACTGCACAAATCCCGATCTGGCCCAATACCTAGCCAATGTGGTGAGAGACTCGCGCTATGATCTGCGCCAAATTTTGCGCATCTTTTGCCTGACTCAGGCCTACAGAAATGAATCCAGCATCCTGCCAAAAGAGGCGGAAGAGGTCAGCCGCTATGCCTTTGCCGGACCGGTGCTGCGTCGCCTGAATGCAGAGCAGGTCTGGGACTCGATGATGTCTCTGGCTGTCGAGGGCTTGGATGAAAAACTCGACTTCGATGCTCCCGGTGTGAAGGAGCTGGAAAAGGCCGTGGCAGCCACCAAAGCCAGCGAAGTCACCACCGTGGCACGCCAGATGGTGAGCGACGAACAACGCGCGATGGAGGCGGAGCAGCGTCGTGCTCGACTGCGCGGAGAGATGGCGGAGGAGTTCGCCGGAGGCGGCTTCGAGCGTGCGTCCGAGCTGCCGCAGCCGACGCCTCCTGGACATTTTTTAAGGCTCTTCGGGCAGGGCAATCGCGACTTCATCGATGACAACTGGACCGCCACGACGGTGCCGCAGGCCCTGCTGATGCTGAACAGCGATTTCTTCGATCATGTCGCTCGCTCGGGCAGTCCGCTGAACGTGAGCCTGCGCCGCTCAGGCAGTGCGCGTGAGGTCGCCCGGGCGACCTTCCTGGCCATCCTGACGCGTGAACCCGAAAAAGAGGAGCTGGATGCCTGCATCGAGATCCTCGGTGAATCGCGGAATCCAAAGACGCTCGCCCGCACACTGCTTTCCACCGCCGAATTTGCCTTTCAAAAGTAATCCCAGCCTTCCCACGATCATGAAAAGTGAACTCCTCCGTCTCGATGAACTCAGTCGCCGCACCTTCGTGCAGCGTCTGGCTCGCACCTGTCTCGGCGTCAGCCTTGTGCCGTCATCCGGTGCGTTGTTGCCGCTGTTTGGCAAAGAAGCAGAGAGCGGCTCCGGCAATCTCGAGCTTCCTGCCAAGCATGTGATCTACCTCTACATGCGTGGCGGCATGAGCCACATGGACACCTTTGACACGAAGCCCGATGCGCCCGCTGGCTATCAAGGTCCGGTGCGCACGATCAAGACCAAGGCAGATGGGCTCTTCTTTTCCCACTACCTGCCAAAGCTGGCCGATCACGCGCCGAAGATGGCGGTGATCCGCAGCATGACCCACACGCAGGGAGCTCACGAAGAGGGCACCTATAAAGTGATGACCGGCTTTGAGACCTCGGCATCGCTTCGGCATCCAGCGTTAGGCTCCTGGGTGGCTCGGCAGGTCACGGAAGGCCACTCCACACTGCCGCCCTACATCCGCCTGGGTGGCTTGGCCGGACATCCCAGCAGCGGCTTTCTCGATGCGCGTTATGCCCCTGTGCCGGTGCTGGACCCCAGCAAAGGTCTGGAGCATACGAAGCTGCAAAATGGCGACTCCATGACCGCGCTGCGTCGTCGCACGAGCCTGGCAGATCGACTCAATGCCGCGTTCATGAGCCGCTACCCCACGGATGAAGTGAAGGCGCATGTGGATGTCTATGCCGATGCTCTGAAGCTGATGACCAGCAAGGATCTCGATGCCTTTGATCTCAACCAGGAGAAGAGCCAGGCGCTCGAAGCCTATGGCAACGACTACTTTGGCTGTGGCCTGCTACTGGCGCGGCGCTTGGTCGAGCGAGGAACCAAATTCGTCGAGGTCGAACTCGGCGGCTGGGACACTCACGATGACAATTTCAACCAGGTCGAAGGTCTGGCCACGCGACTCGACAACGCAGTGAGTGCGCTTTTGACCGATCTCGAAGAGTCCGGGCTGCTCAAACGCACGCTGGTGGTGCTCACGACGGAGTTTGGCCGCACGCCGAAGATCAATGACAGTGGACGAGATCATCACCCCATCGCTTTTTCCAGCTTCATCGCCGGTGGCAAGGTGCGCGGAGGTCAGGCCTGGGGA
>JBILPY010000191.1:0-7417 GCA_044373575.1 Prosthecobacter sp.
ACCCCATCATAAGTCTCCGCATTTTGTTTCCAGCCCGACTTGGCACAGGAACCGCAGTCATCGCAGGCCACAGCTCCACGCGGCACCCACTCCCCACAGTTTGGGCACTGGCCTGGTGGTTTGAAGCGAGCCATGACAGCGGCAGTTTTAGATCATGCCCAGCTTCATCTTCCCCTCGATGGAGATCATGCCCTGATTCCAGGCAGGCTCCCACACGAGTTCCACCGCCGCGTCGTCCATCTCCTCGATAGTCATGATGCGGCTTTGCGCGTCCGCTGCGATGGTTGGGCCCATGCCGCAGCCGGGCGCCGTGAGCGTCATCTTCACCACGGCCTTGTTCTTGCCTTCGGCGTCCTGCTCGACCTGGCAATCATACACCAGACCCAGGTCCACGATGTTCACCGGGATCTCCGGGTCATAGACATTCTTGAGCTGGTTCCAAACCTGACCTTCCAAGTCATTGGCATCCGCAGGGATGTTGGAGGACGTGCTGTCCTGATCCTTCTTGTTCGACTCGGGCTCGATGCCCAGAGCGTCCATGTCATTTGCATTGATGCGGGCAAGGCCAAAATCCGTCGCTACCGTGTAAGTGCCGCCGAGTGATTGGGTGATGATCACCTTCAGGCCGAGAGGCAGCTTGATGCTCTCTCCGCTGGGAATCTGGACGGCTTCGACTTCGCGCTTGAGTTCGAGGGAGGAATGCATGGAGGTGGGGGAGGTGAATGACAAGATCCGAAGGGTAAATGACAAACGTCTCCGCCCTCGGAGGTGGCCGCCCGAGAATGCCGCCCATGGGTGGGGTGTCAACCTTCCATCGTCTCCCCACATCTACATCGCGTCTTCTGCCACGGCAGCCCGATGGAGCGTCGGCGAATCGTCAGCTCTGCTGACCTCCAGACCAGGAAGAGATGAGGGAAGGAAACAACGACTAGTTTTAAGTCTAAACATCGTTCTGCTTTTGCCATTTCAATATGGGAGCCAAAGCATCCTGTTACATGGGGCTGACGTCTATGTCTCCTGCCTCTGAGAAAGTCGGTGATCGTTTATCAAGTGACGAATGCTATGAACGTGGAGACTTCCACGACGAAGATTGGGGCGAAATCTCTACTGTGGCTTGGGGGGTATGCTGTCGGTTGCCAAATCGGTTGCACATCCGTCATACCCTCCTATTCTCAGCCTCTCACCGCTACCCCGTGGTGTAATGGTAACACAGGAGATTTTGATTCTCTCGTTTAAGGTTCGAGTCCTTACGGGGTAACCACCAAGCGACAATGACCCGCTTTCGCCCCTGCATCGATCTTCATTCCGGAAAGGTAAAACAAATCGTCGGCTCTACGCTGAGCGACACGGGTGCCGGGCTGAAAACGAACTTCGTCAGTGACCGTGATGCCGCTTGGTATGGCGAACTTTATGCCCGCGACCAGCTCAAAGGCGGCCATGTGATCATGCTTGGCCCGGACAATGAAGAGGCGGCGAAGTCAGCTCTCGGCGCTTTCCCCGGCGGCCTGCAACTCGGCGGCGGCATCCGCCCCTTCAATGCCGAGGAGTATCTCACCGCAGGTGCCAGCCATGTCATCGTCACCAGCTACCTCTTTGAAACCGACGGCACCTTTTCCGAGACGCGCCTGAACAAGATGGTCGCCGCAGCCGGCAAGGAGCGCCTCGTCATCGACCTGAGTTGCAAGGCCACAGGCAGCGGCTGGACCGTCGCCATGAATCGCTGGCAGACACTGACCGATCTGCACGTCACGCCAGAAACACTGAAGCACCTCGCCGCTCACTGCGATGAGTTTTTGATTCATGCCGTCGATGTCGAGGGCAAGTGTGAAGGTATCGACGAGGGGCTGGTCACCTTTCTTGGCCAGCACAGTCCGGTTGCCATGACCTACGCTGGCGGCATTCATCGCATCGAGGATCTGCATCGCATCCAGGAGCTGAGCGGAGGTCGGGTCGATGCCACCGTGGGCAGCGCACTCGATCTTTTCGGCGGCACTGGCGTTCGCTATGCAGATTTGCTCAGCTTCAACCGTAGAACTCTCCCCGCATGAAAATCATCCGTTACTCCGACTCCTCCGGCCACATCCACCACGCCGCCCAGCAATCCGATGGCTCCGCGCTCGTCATTGAAGGCGATATCTTCGGCGCTCACAGCGTCACAGATCGCAAGGCCGATGTCGCCAAGCTGCTCGCCCCGGTCGAGCCCCGCATCATCCTTTGCATCGGTCTGAATTACAAATTCCACGCAGAGGAGAGCGGTATGGCCATCCCCCAGCATCCGGTGCTCTTCATCAAGAACCCCGCCGCCGTGCAGAACCCGGGTGACCCCATCCTGCTGCCCTCCGTTTTGAAGAGCGACAGCGTTGATTACGAGTGCGAACTCGCCGTCGTCATCGGTAAAGCCGCCCGCAACGTCAGCAAGGCAGACGCGCTGAACTATGTGCTCGGCTACACCTGCGCCAATGACGTCAGCGCCCGCGACTGGCAGAAGAACGGCGGCGGCGGCCAATGGTGCCGAGGCAAAACGTTTGATACCTTCTGCCCTCTCGGCCCCGTGCTCGTCACCACCGATGAGATCACGAACCCCAACGCGCTCGGCATCAAGACCATCCTCAATGGCGAAGCCGTGCAGGATTGGAATACGAACGACATGATCTTTGATGTGCCCACCCTCATCGAGTTTCTCAGTTCCGACACCACCCTGCTACCCGGCACCGTCATCATCACCGGCACACCGCAGGGCGTCGGCATGGCGCGCAAGCCCCCGCTTTGGATGAAGTCGGGAGACACTGTCACCATCGAGATCGAAGGCATCGGCAGCCTGACGAACCCTGTGGTCTAAAACGGATTTCCAAATTCGTTTTCAGGCCGAACTCAGAAGTTCGGCCTGCATTCAAATCCCGTTCAGCTTCAGCAATTCGTTCAGCTTCCCGTTCGCGCGGTAAAATTCCGCCTCGGCCAGCCCGGCCTCGACGAGTCCCGCGCGAACGCTTTCGGCATCGGCTTCGCCGAGGACGTGCTGCTTGATGAGAGCTGTTTTTTTGGCCTGAAGGGCGAGGAAGCCTGCGTCCACATCCGGTGTCATCGGATACTTGCCCGCTGCCTGTCCAGCCTTCAGCACCTCTTTGAAAGGCGCACCTGACGTCGCGGCCTCTTGCTTCGCGGCATTCACGCCCGCATACCACTCGGCACATATGACGCGATAGTAGTCGCGCATCGCCTGCTTGTTGTAGTGAATGATGAGCTGACGGCCATCCACAGGCACCGTGCCCGTCGCGCGGAAGCTGTCGGCATCAATGGTATCCACGAAGAAAAGGTCATCGCCATCCACGGCGAACTCCCATTTCAGATCCCAGAGTTGCAGGCCGATTTCCTCCAGCAATTCTCGCACCGCCCAGGCTCCGAGCAGAGCCATCCTGATCGTGCCCGTAAAGGATTGTGTGCTCAATCCTGACATCAGCAGGGCCTCCTGTTTTGTCACGGCACGATCTTCCGGCTCATACTTGCTGGTGAGATCATAGATCGGGCGATCCAACATCTGCCATGCGCGCATTGGGCCGCTCAGGCCTAGTTCCAATTCAAAGGCGCGGCGTTCTTTATCTCCCAGCGCCTCATATTTTCGCAGCACCGAGCTGCCGCTGGTCACGCCGAAGCGCACGATGTATTCCAATGGCACCACGTAGGTGCTGCTCTGGTGAAACTGCGCGTAGTCGAAGACAAAGTTCCCCATCACGTTGCGCTGCGGCGGCTTCATGACCGGGAAGCGCCGCACCACGTTATAGCAGCTTGGGTTTGCGGGCATCCCGTTCGCGACGATTTCGCCCGTTACTGCATCCATCATTCCAACGTGGTGCGTCTGTGCTCCACTCTCGATCATCGAAGGCAGCGTGCCATCCATGAGCTGGGAGCGCCAGGTTTCACCCAGAATGTTGTTTTGAATCAAGGCCGCTTCCACTCGTTTCCAGGTCGCAGGCTGGCTGAGTCGTGCATACATCGCATGGCGGAAGATGGCCCGGTTCAGGTCATTCCCGTCGATTTTGAAAATGCTCCCCACATCGAAGACCGAACCCGCCTCGGTGGTCTCGCACACGATGTAGCCGGGATGCTCCGGCACCGCGTAGAGATTCTGCACTGAGCCGCGATAAACGGGCTCGCTGAGGCTGGAGGGAGTGAGATGAGTGGGCAGGGTATTGAGCATGAGGTGCCCGCAGGCTCGCCAAGTCTGGGGGATATTTCAATTTTCAGTTTCAGTTTTTGCCACGGCTTGGCAGGCGGTATAGGCAGTCTGTTGGCCCTGAAAAAGCCGTTGACCCCTCCTATGTCCGTGGCACTATCGCTGCCCTCCACGCCCCGACGGAAGCCTCTGCCCCATCGGGTCCACGTGACTACCCACCCATCCCCCATGAAAAAAGAAGGTCATCCAACGGTTCACGAAACCACCATCACCTGCACCTGCGGCACGGTTTATAACACCATGTCTACTGTGCAAAACCTCCGCATCGGCATCTGCGCCGGTTGCCATCCGTTCTTCACGGGTGAGCAGCGCTTCGTCGATACTGCCGGCCGAGTCGATAAATTCGCCCAGCGTTACGGCACCTCGGTTGCACGCCGCTCCGCTCCGAAGCTCAACGCAGCCTCCGCGTAGTCGATCCAGCTTTAGAAGCATCTTTTCACACATCGCGGGCGCCCCAGTGGCCTCCGCGATGTTTGTTTTTGCAAACCTGCCCACTCCTGCCACTCTCCGCGCTCTCCTTTTATGGCCGCCCCCCTGCTCATCCACCTCGACGGTAAACTCGTCCCCGAATCCGAAGCCAAAGTCTCCGTCTTCGATCACGGCCTGCTCTATGGCGACGGCTGCTTCGAGGGCATCCGCATCTACAATGGCCGCGTCTTCCGTCTGACTGAGCATCTCGTTCGCCTCTATGATAGCGCCCGCTCCATCCTGCTCACCATCCCGATCAGCATCGAGGAGATGGAAAAAGCCACCGTCGAGACCGTCGCGGCCAACAACCTGCGCGATGGCTATATTCGCCTCGTCATCACTCGTGGCGTCGGTTCACTTGGTCTGAATCCTTATCAGTGCCCGAAGGCTGGCGTCATCATCATCGCCAGCGGCATCACCCTTTATCCAGCGGAGAAGTATGAGACCGGCCTCAATCTCATCACTTGCGCTACTCGCCGCCCAGCGACCGCAGCTCTGAGCCCGCAGGTTAAGAGTCTGAACTACCTCAACAACATCATGGCCAAGATCGAGTGCATTCAGGCCGGATGTGAAGAGGGCATCATGCTCAATGAGCAGGGCTACGTGGCCGAGTGCACGGGCGACAATGTCTTCATCATCAAGAACGGCCAGGTCTATACCCCGACCATCGCCAGTGGCGCTCTCAACGGCATCACCCGCATGGCCGTCATCGAAGTCATGCGCGAGATGAGCCTTCAGGTCCATGAGATCACCATGACCCGTCACGAGATTTACACCTCCGACGAATGCTTCCTTACTGGCACTGCCGCCGAGGTCATCCCCGCCGTGCAATACGACCGCCGTCCCATCGGCGATGGCAAGCCCGGCAAGCTCACTGCTGAGATCATCAAGCGCTTCAAAGTGCTGGCGAACTCCACTGGCACGCCCGTGCCGTATGCTTGATTGACCTTCGCGCTCACCCTGGATGCAAGAGTATCACCGCCTCCTCCGCAAGGTCCTCGACCACGGTTCCTACCGCGAAGACCGCACCGGCACGGGCGCGTATTCCGTTTTCGGTGAGCAATGCCGCTACGATCTCAGTACGACCTTCCCCGTCGTCACGACCAAGAAGCTGCACCTCCGCAGCATCATCCATGAACTGCTTTGGTTCCTGAAAGGTGAAACCAACGTCCGCTATCTGCGCGATAACAAAGTCACCATTTGGGACGAGTGGGCCGATGAAAACGGCGAGCTTGGACCCGTATATGGCGCGCAATGGCGGCGCTGGCAGGGCACGCCTGAGGCGGAGCCGGTCGATCAGATTGCCAAGCTCATCCACGGCCTCAAAACTAACCCGTATAGCCGCCGCCACATCGTCAGCGCCTGGAACGTGCCTTACATCGACCAGATGGCACTGCCACCCTGCCACTGCATGTTCCAGTTCTTCGTCGCAGAGGGCAAACTGAGTTGCCAGCTCTACCAAAGAAGCGCCGATCTCTTTCTCGGCGTGCCATTCAACATCGCCAGCTACAGCCTGCTCGTCCTCATGGTCGCCCAGGTCTGCGGACTTCAACCCGGCGAGTTCGTCCACACCTTTGGAGATCTGCATCTCTACTCAAATCACATCGAGCAAGCCAAGCTTCAGCTTACACGCGAGCCACGACCACTCCCCGTGATGAAATTGAATCCCGACGTGAAGGATCTCTTCGATTTCAAATACGAAGACTTCACCCTTGACGGCTACGATCCGCACCCTGCCATCAAGGCGGCCATCGCGGTCTAAGTTCGTAGTTCGGCCTTCAGGTGGCTTCTGGGCTCGCTCGAAACTCTTGGATTCAGAGTCGAAAATTATAATCGCCACGTCATCGGGCACTTGCTTAAATCGCGGCCAATTCAGCCCGATCTCCCGACGTGTTCGAACTTTTCCAAGTCTCCATCAGCCCCAATCAGATCCTCCTGACGCTCCTGCTCGGGCTGGTGGTTTGCTACTGGCTTCTCGTCATTCTCGGCGCGTTGGATTTCGAAACCGACATGTCTGATGACTTAGGCGATGGCGATGTAGATGCGCATCACGGCCACGGAGTGAATACAGGCGGTGCCTGGATCACGGTAGGCCGTCTCTTCGGCTTCTCGCAGGTGCCCATCGTCGTGTGGGGCAGCTTCATCATTCTCTTCATGTGGTTCGTCTCCCTCGTGCTGAACCAGAAGTGGAATGCCGATGCCGACACTTTGCGGGCCTTGCTCCTGCTGCTGCCAAACTTCGCCATCAGCGCCATCGTCACCAAGCTCGTTACCACGCCCGTTGCGAAGCTTTTCAAAGCCATGGCAGATGCTGACACGGAGGCAGAGGAAGTTATCGGACGCACAGGCACGGTCGTCTCCATGGAGGCTGATGAACGCTACGGTCAGCTCGAAATCGCCGCGAATGGAGCCCCGCTCCTGATTAATGTCCGCACTCAGCCCGGTGCTCCAGCATTGCCCAAAGGCGCTCAAGCCCAAGTCACCACCGCTGGCCCCGACACTTCCTTCTATTTCATCGAGTCTCTGAAATCATAAATCCAAAATCTTAAATCATAAATATGCACACCCTCCCCCTCGCTCTGCTTCTCGAAGGCAGCCTCCTCGTCGGAGTCATCATCATCGGCATCTTCCTTGGGGTGCTGATCCTGTTCTCGCGTTTCTTCCGCAAGGTCACGCAAGGTCAGGCCATCGTTCGAAATGGCATTGGCGGCACGAAAG
>JBILPY010000192.1:0-7416 GCA_044373575.1 Prosthecobacter sp.
GACCATGGGTAGGAGTGTGGCGGTGCTGATCTATTCCAGGAAGTTCACTTCGGCAAAGGCGGAGGTGTGGCGGGCTTCTTTGCCTCACCACGCTTCCACAGGCCACCCACGCTGAGCTGCTTCGCGGCCCAGGGCAGCCAGCGCAGCACTCGTGCCGCCAGCCACAGCGCCCAGCCGAGCATGAGGGCGCGGTACACCCAGATGGAGACGGAGACCACGACCGGACGCGGCAGCAGGCCATCCGCGGTGCGGTCTTGGAACCATTGCAGGTGATCCGTGGTGGAGCCGTAGCCGGTGACAAACATCTCCGGTCTGCCGAGCAAGCCCTGATGCACCACGGCCAACATGCACAGCAGCGCGATCACGGAGGCGAAGGCGAGGATGATCTGTACGATGTTGAATAGCGTGGGCACCTTGATCGCCGAGCCTGCGGAGCCACGCCAGGCGAGGGCAAAGAACCACAGCACCACCGCCGCACCGATGAAAAGCGGCAACTGCATGAAGCCGAGCAGCAGCAGCGCCCACTCATGAGCCTTCAGCGGCGAGATTTTGATCTTTGCCAGCAGCCAGCCGAGCAGTGCTGCGGACAGCGCGAGTCCCCAAAAGCGCACCGCCGGACCACGCATCGGTCCGCTGGCCAGCAGCAGCCAGCGGGAGGCGGGCATATCGACCGTCGTGGTGATGTTTGAGGCCATGACGGGCAGCGTGATGGCATCCGTCGGCATTGCAAAAGAGAGGGCACCGGGTGTCTTCCACTCCATGTCGATCTGCTGATCTCCGGGCCGCACGGGAATGATCACCGCGCTGCCTTCACGCCGCACGGGCAGCTCCTGCCCACGCACGCGCAGGCTGGTGATGGCCGCCTCGGCAGGCAGGTCGATGCGGAAGTCCTCGCCCAGACTGGCTTGCACCTGGAGCGTGAGTCCCGTGCTGTGTTGGCGATCTCCGAGACGTGTGTTTTGGCGGGCTTGATGCACCGTGGTGGTGGCTCCCTGCACGGCTTCAGGGCGCGAGACGGCGAGCTTCACGGTTTCACCGGGCCACGGAGTCCAAGTCGGCACGAGCTGTGTCTGCCGCGCTTCATAGACTGGAGCGAGACCATCATAGTGAACATTCCAGACGGGCGAGGCGGTGAGCGTCCAGAGCTCCACCCAACTGTCACTCGCTTCGGCCAGCAAAGTAAGTTCGGGCACAGGCGCGAGTTCGCTCTCCCAGCTCACCTCCGCATCCGCCGCGCCGAAGCGAACCTCGATGCGACCTTTGTCGGCATTCATACCCGCACTCATCACACGCTCACCGGCGAGCAATGGCACGCTGAGTGAGATGGCTTTGCCCGTGGGCGAGAGTCGCTTCACCCGCGTGCGGGCCTGCCAGATGAGGCCGAGTTCCAGCTCGCGCTCGATGCGCACCACGGGGAAGAAGTCCTTCTGATCATAAGCCGCTTCAGCACTGGCGGTGCGGTTCTGCTCCACAAAGAAGACCTGATCTTCCGGCACGCCGTTCGGCTTCATGCCCGTGACCGTCCAGCCTGCGGCGTCGATCTGCACCTGTCGTGGTTTCAAAAGAAAACTCCACTGCCACTCCGCGCCTGGAGGGATGATGCCCGCCACTTTGACCGTCTGCACGCCGGGCGTGACGAGCACCCAGAGATAACCTTCATGACGCATCGTCACGGCATCGCCCACATTTATCGGACTCCAAGCAGGCAGCTTGCCGGGCAACGGCACGGCCACGAGTTCGCTGGCATGGATCTCCACCTCCATCTCCAGCCGATGCCCCGCCAGCTTCAGCCGCACCTGCGGGATTTCTGCGCGCTGCGCTTTGAGTGGACGCTCCATCAGTACTCGCTCACGGAGTTGCTTCAGCATCTCCTCGGACGGCATCTGAGCCTGGGCGGAGCCCAAACTCATGAGCAGGGCGAGAAAGAGTGTCGCCGTGGATGCCGGAGCGCTTGTAAAAGGCATCTTCGGAATCGTCGGCAAATCACGCCCACGCCCGAGCAGCAGCCAGACCAGAAGCAGGATCAAACCTACCCGCGAGATGCCGATGAGCCGCTCCACCCCACTTGGGATCAGCCAGAGCGAGATCTTTTCATCCGCCGCCACGGGACCACGCCAGCCGAAGCTCACCTCCCGCCACTTCCACTGCGGCACGGCGGGGCCTGTTTGGATCTTGGCGTTGGTGTCGTAGAAGAGGTTGGACTTGATGTCGGACTTACCTTCATAGCTGGCGGACTTTCGCAGCACGCCACTGATCACATTGCTGGCACTTCGGCTCTGCTCTGCCATCTCATCCGCTGGTGCTGGCGCAGCAGCCACCTGCACACCTCCCGCAAAACCATCGGCATTGCCCCACTCATTCTCCTGCCATGTCGTCCGATACGGTTCCAACTGTGGATACAGCGCCTGTTGGATCTGCTGGATGATGAAGGGCGTGGCATTCAGGGCAAAGAGCAGCAGTGCTGCGAGTTTGATGGCATTCACTGCTCTGGGCGCGATCTTCGCAGGCACCCAGCGGGCGGTGGCGAGCACGATGATGAGGATCATCCAGGTCAGGCGCGGGGCGTTCAGTTCGTGGTAAGTGATAAGGATGCCGAGCAAACCCACGGTAGCCGTTTTCCAGCCCCAGGCCTTCCACACGGCCAGGGTGACAATGAGCAGCAGGAAGACATCAAAGAGCGACCACGAAGTCAGCCAGTCGCCATGGCTGAAGTCCGCGCCAAACACGGCCAGCATCCGCCAGCCGGGCGGCAGATTCAGCTCGGCTTGCAGCGACTCCGCATCGTGCTGCCAGCCTGTGGCGGCGATGCGTGCGCTGCGCTCCAGACGTCCCACGGCTTGCAGGCTCAGGTTCCTGTCGCGGATCTCCACACCTTCGGCACCGTTAGTTGGGCTCTTGGTGATGAGCTGCCCAGTGCCGCCGATCTTCACCGCGCCGAGCTTGTGACCGGCGGCGGCATCGAGTCGCCAGGTCTGCTGACCTTGCCCGTTGAGGTCGTCCTGGTAGGTCATGTTCTTTCCGTCTTCATCCAGCCAGAAGCTGCGACGGATGGCGATGCCCTGCGGCTTCCGCACGCCCATGCCACGCATTTTTTCCTCGATCTGAAAAGCCTGTCCTGTGGCCCACTGATGCACCGGATACTGCCGCCAAGGCTCAGGAAAAGTCGTCTGCGCCACATCCACCGCCGGAATGCCGCTGATCTCCACGAGTCGGAAAGCCGGCTCGTGCTGGAGACCCACCAACTCCTCAGCCACGAGCGGTTTGGCATCCTTCGCATAGCTCACCGACTGCGCCGGACTCGTGCGGAAGGCGGCGATCTTGAGGATCCACTTGCCCGCCCGCACCTGCACCTTCAGCCGACCCGCATCATCCACCGCACAAGGCACCGCTGCCTCCACGGAGGAAAGCCGCCAGCCTTCTGGCAAGACATGCCCGAGCGCTTCTTCGCGACTCTTTCCCGCCACGCTCAGCTCCACCTGCGTGTGCAGCCACTGCGGCGAGCCATCGCTGATCAGCCGATGAACCTGCACCGAAATAAAATCCTTGTCCGCAGCCTCCGTGCCCGTGCGTTGCAGCCAGAGACGGCTCTCCGCATCCCACACGGGCGACTCCACGGGCTGGCCATTGAGCTGGAGATTCAGCACGCCGATCTGCATCGGCAGATGCACCGACTGCGGCATCGCGCTCCATTGGAAACTGCCCTTCACCACCGCCTTGAGATCCGCCGTGAACTCCACGCAAGGCACGCCATCACGACTCACCACCGTCGCCGGTTGGCCATCCAGCGTCACTCCTTGCGGCCAGCATTGAGCATCGCCAGGAAGCGCGGCCCATTCATGCCCGCGAGCATCCACGGTGAAAGCAAAGCTCCCACCCGTCGCCTGCGCCTGAATCTCCACCGGCGAATACCAAAGCGGCAACAACTGCGCCGGCTTGTTGAACGGCGTCGGTTTGCCCTCGTTCTTCGTTTCATCCCAGGTGGCCCACCATCTCCAGTCTTCGAGCATCTTTGGGAGCTGGGCGCGAGCTTGGAGCGGGAGAATCACAGCAGCCAGCAGTGCGGCATAGAGCGAAGGCGTTTTCATAGCGTGCCCAAGCTATCAAGACTGCCCACGATATGGGAACATCGATTTGAGGTTGGGCAGACGATTTTACAATCCGCCGACAATCACCCCTTCGTGATCGTCTCGTCCAGATTCAGCAGGGCGGAGGTGACTGACTGCCAGGCTTTCCCCTCGCCGCCTGCCTTGTGCTGCTGCTCGTAAAGCGCACGCAGCACGGCGATCTCTCCCGCACGCGGTTCCCGTGCGAGTGCGAGGCGCACGGCGTGGGTGAGGCGTGACTCGACATCACTCGACGGCGACTCTTTGACCAGCCGCTGGGCAAAGGCGCGTGCGGCCTCGACATAGACGGGATCGTTGAGGAGTGTGAGTGCCTGGAGCGGCGTGTTAGACCGAGAACGGCGAACGACACAGGCGGTGCGGGCGGATGCGTCGAAGTTCACGAAGCTGGGATAGGGGGAGCCGCGCTTCAGCACGACGTAGAGGCCGCGTCGATACTGCTCGCTGCCGGGGCTGACGACGTAGCTGTATTGCTGGCCGCCGACCTTGGCCCAGAGGCCATCGGGCTGCGGCGGGCGGATGGGGACGCCGCCTTGCTTGAGGTCGATGAGCCCGGCGATGGCGAGGGCGTTGTCGCGGATCATCTCGGCGTCGAGGCGATGGCGTGGGCCACGCCAGAGGAGCTGGTTCTCAGGATCTTGTGCCGCACCTGCGTTGCTGGTTTGGCGGTAGGTGCGGGAGGTGACGATGAGCTTCAAGGCATGCTTCATGTCCCAGTCGCGCTCCATGAACTCCACGGCCAGCCAGTCGAGCAGCTCGGGATGCGTGGGTGGGATGCCTTTGATGCCGAAGTCTTCGACCGTGGCCACGATGCCGCGTCCGAAGATCTCCGCCCACCAGCGATTCACCGTCACGCGTGCGGTCAGGGGATTGTCACGGCTAACGAGCCATTTGGCTAGGCCGAGGCGGTTCGGTGTGGCGTCGGCTTTGTTGTCGATGATCTCCGGCGTGCCGGGCTTCACGGGCTCACTCGGGTCGGTATAAACGCCGCGCTTGAAGATGGCAGTCATTCTGGGTTCGGGCAGCTCCTTCATCACCTCGGTGGTGGCGGGTTTCAGATCGGCGAGCTGCTTCTTCAAGGAAGCGAGCTGGCGCTCCTGCTTGGTGAGCTTCGGAGACTCAGCTTCGGGTTCTTCGGTCTTTGGCAGAGAGGCGAGCACATCTCCCTGGAAAGCAGAGATACGCAGGCGACCGATCACTCGTCCGCCGCCATACTGCTGCAGGAGTTTCAGCTTCAAACGGGTGCCCGGTGAGGTGGCGAGAGGCTTTGCCAAGGTGAGCGCCGCCCAGTGACTCTGCCCGAAACGCGGCATGATGGCCCAGCCGGTTTCAGGATTGGCATCGGCGAGGCCTGCGACGGGGAAATTCGACTGCGAGAAGCTGGCATGAGCCGAACCAAAGGTGAGCTTTTCCCCCGCAGCCTCCTTGGCGCTGATCACCGAAGCTTCGAGATGCTGGAGCACGATGTTCGGCCTGCCTGCCACACTACGACCTGGTCCTTTGCCGGGGAGGGAGTCATCGCTCAATGCCTCGACCAGCAAGCCCGTGATACTTCCGGCGGGCAGGTCATACTCGATCTCATAGACGTCCTTGTCCGGGCCATCGCCGATGAAGAGCAGACTCTGATCTGGCTGAAGCTCCGTCTCCGCGCCGCTCTCGATGTCCACCGCCACGGGCTTCAGCGCGATGGAGCCAGCCTCGGGTTTCTCCGCCACCGGGGCGTTCACGCGGCTCTTTTCCAGCGCGGCGATCTGCTGCTGCAACTGCTGCCTTTTCTCCGCCAGACTCGCATCCGGCAGCGGTGCGGGGATGCCATCAAACTTGATGCTGCCCGGTGTCTTCGGGTTGGTGCGCTCGGCTTCCTTCACCGTGTTGTTAAAGTAGGCCAGCAGGCGGTAGTAGTCCTTCTGGGAGAAGGGATCGTATTTGTGGTTGTGGCATTGGGCGCACTCCAGGGTGCTTCCGAGCCAGACGGCTCCGGTCGTGTTCACGCGGTCGATCACTTGATTGATGCGGCTCTCTTCCGGCTCCGTGCCCGCCTCCACATTCGTCGGCGTGCAGCGGTGGAAGCCGGTGGCGACGATCTGGTCCGGCGTGGCATTCGGCAGCAGATCACCCGCCACCTGCTCGATGGTGAATTGATCAAAAGGCATGTTCGCATTCAGCGCCTTCACCACCCAGTCTCGGAAGCCCCAGATCTCGCGCAGGTCATCGCGCTGAAAGCCGTGCGAGTCCGCGTAGCGCGCCACGTCCAGCCAGGGCCGCGCCCAGCGCACGCCGAACTCCTTCGAGGCGAGCAGTCGATCCGTCGCTGCCGACACGGCTCTGTCGGCATCCTGCGCGTGAGCTTTCACAAAGGTTTCCACCTCGGCGATGGCGGGCGGCAGGCCGGTGAGATCCAGCGAGAGCCGCCGATACAGCACGGCAGCGTCGGCCTCGGGCGAGTGCGGGATGCCCGCCTTCTCCAGCCGCTCGGCGATGAATCGATCCACCGGATGCTTGGCCCACGCGGCCTCTTTGATCTCGGGCAAAGCTGGGCGCTGCGGTGGGATGTAGCTCCAGTGCCTGCCGGCTTGGATCGAGTCCGGCCAGACGGAACCAGCATCCATCCAGATCTTCAGTGTGGCCACTTCCGTCGGCGTGAGCGGCGTGCCGCGCTTTGGCATCGCTTCCTTGTCGGAGCGTGGGAGTGCGACACGACGGAGGATCTCCCCATGATCGGCCTTTTCAAAGGTGGCCCGCTCGTGCAGACGGAGATCGCCTTTGCCCTGTTCCGCGCCATGGCACTCGAAGCAGGCACGCTGGAGCAAGGGATAGACCTCTTGGGCGAAGTCCACCGGCGCTCCCATGAGCATGGGCGCGGAGACAGACAGGCTGATGATGACGAAACGCATGGCCCGTGAACGCCCCGCCAGTGGAGCACCTTTCGAGGGGGATCACTTCCCTTCGACGACGATGGGCGTGGGCACGATCTCCGCCGCGATGCCGCGCAGGTGGAGATCGAAGAACTGCTTCACGCGCTCGTCGAGGATCGGGCTTCTGAAGCCGTGGCCGCCGTTCGTCATCTCCTGGAGCAGGGAGGGGACACCCGCCTTCTGAAGCGCGGCATGGATTTCCTGCGCCTGCGCATAGGGCACGAGCGGGTCCTTGGTGCCATGTGCGGTAAAGAAGGCGGCATCACCCTTCGAGACATGGGTCACGGGGGAGGCTTCTTTCGCTGCGGCTTCCTTCTCCGGCACGGGGCCGCCGAGCAGCAGAGCTTCGGGGTAATCCCCACCCTTCGTGCGGTCCACCG
>JBILPY010000193.1:0-7405 GCA_044373575.1 Prosthecobacter sp.
CGCAGCTTTACCCCGAGTATCGCTTCCTCCTGCACGAAGGCATGGCAGCGGAGACACGCGCGTTTTTGCGCGAACTCATCCAAAACGATCTTCCCATCACTCACCTGCTCAAACCCGGCTTTGCCATGCTCACGCAGCGTCTCGCCGAGCACTACGGCATCGCGGGCGTGAACGGCGTGGAGGTCCGCAAGGTGCCGCTGCCGCCTGATAGCCTGCGCGGCGGCCTCCTGGGCCAATCCGCCATCCACAAGCTCACCGCGAACGGCACCACCACGTCCCCTGTGAAACGCGGCGTGTGGGTGATGGACCGACTCCTCAACGATCCCGCCCCACCCCCACCGCCCGGCGTCAGCGCTGTCGATCCCGACACACGCGGCACCACCACCGTGCGCGAACAACTCGACAAACATCGCGCCGATACCAACTGCGCCGCCTGCCACGCGAAGATCGATCCCGCAGGCTTTGCTCTCGAAGCCTTCGATCCCATCGGCGGCCTGCGAGATCGCTACCGCTCCAACGGCAAAGGCGACGAACCACCCGAGAAGGGCAAAACAACCTGGCGCGTCACCTACAAGCTCGGCCCCAAAGTCGATCCCAGCGGCGAACTCCCCGATGGTCGCCAGTTCGCTGGCACCGGCGATTTGACGGCCCTCTTCAACGCCCATCCCGCCAGACTCGCCGAAGCCTTTGTGTCCCACCTCTCTCGCTACGCCACCGGAACCGAAGTCACCTTCGCCAACCGCGCCGAGGTCCGCCGCATCGTGGAAAACACGAAGAGCAGCAAGCATGGCCTGAGGTCATTGATGCACGCGCTGGCCGAGAGCGAAATCTTCCACACCCAGAAGTTGGTAAAAGATTGAGGGTAAAAATTGAAATCCAGCTTCTGAATCTTTTACCGCCAATCTTTTACCAGCCTCATTCGAAACCATGAACCGCCGACACTTCCTCCGCGCTGCTGGCCCATTGCTCGCTCTGCCCACCATCGGTCGCGCGGCCGAAAAACTGCCGCCGAAGCGGCTTTTCGCCATTCATGTGCCGTTGGGCATGATGCCGGAGTTCTTCTTCCCGAAGGCGGGCGAGACCTCCAGCCCCTACCTCGACCTCCTCGCCGAGCAACGACCGCATTTCACCACCTTCCACGGCCTCTCGCACCCGGATGTGAACGGCAACCACCACGCGGGCCAGTGCTTCCTGAGCGGCGCACCGCATCCGGGGCAGCCGACGTTCCGCAACAGCCTCTCGCTCGATCAACTCGCCGCCGAGAAGCTCGGACTCGACACGCGCTTCCCCTCGCTCGCCGTTTCCGTCAGCAAAGGCGAGCACTACGGTGACTCCATCGCCATCTCCCGCTCGGGTGTCATGCTTCCATCTGAAAAGAGTGCCGAGAAGCTCTATCGCCGACTTTTTGTCGCTGGCACGACCGAAGAGAAAGCCGCCACCATGCGCCGCATCGAAGCAGGTGGCAGTGTGCTCGACTTGATCCTCGACAAAGCCAAGCGACTCGAAAAAAGCAGCGCCCCCGAAGACCGAGCGAGACTCGATCAATACTTCCAAAGCGTGCGCGAGCTCGAAATCCGCCTTCAGCGCAACATCGAGTGGGAAAACCGCCCGAAGCCGAAAGTGGACTACCCGCAGCCCAAAGACATCGCCGATGCCAATGAGGTCATCGCACGCTCCAAGCTCATGTTCGATCTCATCCGCCTCGCCTTGCAGACGGACAGCACGCGGGTCGTCACGCTCTCGCTCAGCACCTTCAGCGTCGTGCCGCATGTGCCCGGCGTGAAAAGCGAAACCCACGGCCTCACCCACCACGGCAACGAACCCGACAAGATCGCCGAACTGAAGAAGATCGAAGAAGCCCAAATCAAGGCATTCGCAGATCTCCTCAAAGCCTTCCGCGACGTCACCGAGACCGGTGGCACGCTTCTCGATCACACGCAGGTGCTCTACGGCAGCTGCCTCGGCAACGCCAACTCCCACAGCAATCAAAACCTCCCCCTCATTCTCGCCGGTGGCGGTTTCAAGCATGGCCGACAACTTGCCTTCAATACTCACAACAACACGCCACTCGCCAACCTCTTCGTCACCATGCTCCAAGGCCTCGGCATCGAAGCGGATAAGTTCGCGAGCAGCACGGGGACGATAACGGGTGTGTAGCTATGTCCATCGCTCCACGAAATGGGGGCCCCGTCTTTAAAGTTTATGGCGACAATCGAGGCCGTTTCTGCCAAGAAATAGGCCATGATTATTTATGGAACCGCGCTGCTCGCCGTGTGCCACTTGCTGGGCATCATCATTGGCGATTTGCTGGGCCGGGCGCTCGGAATGCAGACGAATGTGGGTGGCGTGGGCATCGCGATGTTGTTGCTGATCATCTCGCGCATCTATCTGCATAGGAGCGGTCGGCTTTCTGCCACCTCGGAGAGCGGTGTGCATTACTGGGGTGCGATCTACATCCCGGTCGTGGTCGCGATGGCGATGCAGCAAAATGTGGTGGCAGCTTTGAAGGGTGGGCCAGTGGCGTTGATCGCGGCGGTGGGCAGCGTGGTGCTGTGCGGGCTGTTTGTGTCGTTTATCAATCGCATGGAACCCGAAACGGATGCTCAGGAGGAAGGCCAATGATGTGGGAGATTCTTGAAAAAGCCGCGAAGGAGAACGGACTCGTCACTGCGTTTGCCGTCGTAGGTTTGGTGATGCTCCTGTCGGGAGTAATATCGCGGAAACTGACCTTTGGTCGTGTACAGGAATCCGCGATTGCTATCCTCATCGGCCTCGCGCTCGCCTATGTCGGTGGGAAGATGACAGGTGGCTCGAAAGGGCTCGCCGACCTCGCCTTGTTCAGTGGTGTCGGCTTGATGGGCGGAAACATGCTGCGCGACTTTGCCATCGTAGCGACGGCGTTTGAAGTTCATGCAGAGGAGGCGAAGAAAGCAGGCTGGATCGGTGCCATCGCGCTGCTGCTGGGCACGGTGCTGCCATTCATCGTTGGAGTGGCGGTGGCGTGGACTTTTGGCTATCGCGATGCGGTGAGCATGACCACCATCGGTGCTGGCGCGATCACCTACATTGTCGGCCCCGTGACGGGTGGAGCGATTGGCGCGACCTCCGATGTGACGGCGCTCAGCATCGCCACCGGTGTGATCAAAGCGATCCTGGTGATGATTTCGACGCCAGTCGCTGCCAAGTTTCTGCGTCTCAAGACGCCACGATCCGCCATGGTCTTCGGCGGCCTCGCCGGCACCGTGAGCGGTGTCTCCGCCGGTCTCGCGGCCACTGATCGCAGACTTGTGCCGTATGGTGCGCTGGTGGCGACTTTTCACACCGGACTCGGCTGCCTGATGGGGCCGTCGGTGTTATTTTTTATCGTCCGCGCTTTGGTTTAAATCTCATGAACGAACTCCCACTCATTGCCCGCGCTCGTGCGCATAGTGCGTCAATTGCCTTTCGCTCTGGAACGAGCACGCATACCTATCAGGACATCTTGGATCGCTCGGCTGTGCTTGCTTCGGCATTGCTCGGTGACGCAGATGACTTGAAGGAATCGCGCGTCGCTTTGCTACTGCCAGGCGGATTTGAGTATGTGGCGGCGCAGTGGTCGATCTGGCGTGCAGGCGGCATCAAGCTGCCGATTTGTTTGTCCGCCACGGAACCGGAATGGGAGTATGCGCTCACGGATTCTGGCGTGAGCATCGTCATGGCTGATGCAGCGATGGCTCCGAAGATCGCACCGCTCTGTCAGCGGCTCGGTGTGCGTTTGATGGACATCGACACGATCACCTCGGCGCCCTCGAAGACACTGCCGAACATCTCCACCGACCGTCGGGCAATGATTCTTTATACAAGCGGCACGACGAGCAAGCCCAAGGGTGTGGTGACGACTCATGCAAACATCCAGGCACAAATCGAAAGTCTGGTGCAGGCTTGGGAGTGGAGCGCGGAGGATCGCATCCCGCTGTTTTTGCCAATGCATCACATCCACGGAATCATCAATGTGACGTGCTGCGCTCTCTGGTCCGGTGCGATGATCGAGCCGTTCGCACGCTTCGATTTGAGCGCGATTCTCAACCGCGTGCGCGTGGATGCCTACACGCTCTTTATGGCCGTGCCGACGATCTATGTGAAACTCATCCAGGCACTCGAATCCGCCTCGGAGAGCGACCGCGCGGCCATCGTGGCCGGTTTCAAAAAGATGCGCCTCATGGTTTCCGGCAGCGCCGCCTTGCCTGCGAGTGTGCACGAGCAATGGACTGCACTCACTGGTCAGAAGTTGCTCGAACGCTATGGCATGACGGAGATCGGCATGGCCATCTCGAATCTCTATCACGGAGAACGCCGCCCCGGAGCCGTCGGTGCGCCGCTTCCAGGCGTGGAAGTGCGATTAAAGGCCGAAAGCGGTCAGCTCATCACCACCGAGGATGAGCCCGGCGAGATCCAGGTGCGCGGCCCCGGAGTCTTCGCGGCTTACTGGAACCGCCCCGAGGCTACTGCCGAGACATTTGACGGCGATTGGTTTCGCACGGGTGACATGGCAGTGATGGAACGTGGCTACTACCGCATCATGGGCCGCCTGAGCGTGGACATCATCAAGAGCGGTGGCTACAAACTCAGCGCGCTGGAGATCGAGGCTGCTCTGCTTGAGCATCCGCTCATCGCCGAGTGCGCCGTCATCGGCCTGCCGGACGATACTTGGGGCGAGGCCGTCACCGCCGTCTGCGTGCTCGCGGAGAATGCCACGCTCGAACTCAAAACCTTGCGCGAATGGTGCAAAGACCGCCTCTCCGTCTATAAAGTGCCGCAGCGCCTCAAGATCGTGAGCGAGCTGCCTCGCAACGCGATGGGCAAGGTTACGAAGCCCGCGGTGAAAGCTTTGTTTTAGAATCCCATGCCCCTCTCACACTCACGCCGCTCCTTCCTTCGATTCGCTGCCCTTTCACCGCTCACAGCATCGGCTTTGGAACCCATTCGTCGCGTCGGCGGGGCATCGTTTCAGCCGGGATTGAATGCGTATTCTTTCCTGGAGCAGCTCCAAGCCAATGCGCAAGCCCCGAAGACGGGCATTGACCTCTTTGGCGTGTGCGAATTCGCTGCCAAGCAGAACATCGCGGCGGTCGATCTCACGGGTTACTTCTTTCCAGGTTATCCGGCGGCTCCAGCGGACAACTATGTGAACCGCATCAAGAAGCACACGCATGATCTCGGCCTGGACATCAGCGGCACTGGCGTGCGCAATGATTTCGCCACGGCGGACAAGGCCGCGCGTGCGGAAGGCGTGCGCGTGACGAAGGAATGGATCGAAGTGGCCGCACGGCTCGGTGCGCCGACGATCCGCGTCTTTGCCGGGCCGCAGCCTCCGCACAAAGATTGGCAGGCCGCCGCTCCCGGTGCCGCGCGCGCCGACATCGAGGCCTGGATGGCCGATGCGCTGCGTGAGTGCGCCGTACATGGTGAAAAGTTCGGCGTGCTCGTGGCGGTTCAGAATCACGGCGACTTCCTGAACACCGGCACGGAGCATGTGAGCCTGCTGCGCCGCGTGGATCACCCGTGGTGCGGTGCCTTGGTGGACACCGGCAAATATCTCACCGACGATCCCTATGCCGACATCGCGACGGTGGCTCCGTATGCGGTGAACTGGCAGATCAAGGAAACCATCGGCAGCAGCATGAAAACACCGCGCACCGACTTCAAGAAGCTCGCGCAAATCATCCACGACAGCGGCTATCGCGGCTATGTGCCCATCGAGACGCTCTCCATGCGCCGAAAGGACTACGATCCCGCCGCCGAAGTCATCCGCGTGCTTGCCGAATTGCGTGCGGGCATCGCCGCCATCATCTAGGCTCTTCAGCCTGCGGCCCCGCTCATGACTTTCGATCTCGATCATCTCCCCCACCTCCACGGTGGCCCGTTGGGGCGCGTGCGGTTTAAATCCGAGCCGGAGGATTTTGTTGTTGAGGAAGTGCTCGGCTTTGAGCCCTCCGGCGTGGGCGAGCACTGCCTCGTCTGGGTGGAAAAGCGTGATCTCGATAGCAACACCGCTGCTGCACGCCTCGCGGATGCAATGGGCTTGCGGCATCGCTTGGTCAGTCACTGCGGCTTGAAGGACCGCCACGCCGTCACGCGGCAGTGGTTCAGCCTGCACATGCCGGGTCAGGCTTCGCCCGAGCCAGCGGCGCTGGAGTCGGACGGCCTGCGCGTGCTGCGCATCACACGAAACACGCGCAAACTGCGCCGTGGCATCCATCTCGGCAATCGCTTCACCATTCGCCTGCGCGAACCGGACTTTGATCCCAAGCTCGCCGAGCAGCGCTGGCTGCGCATCGTCGAGCGTGGTGCGCCGAACTACTTCGGCACGCAGCGTTTCGGCAATGAAGGCCGCAACGTCGAAAAAGCGCTCGCCATGTTTCGCGGTGACTTCAGCCCTGATCGCTTGTTGCGCGGCATTTTGCTCTCCGCAGCACGTAGTCACCTCTTCAATGCCGTCGTCGCCGCCCGCATGGCCGCAGGCACCTGGGATCGCGCCCTGAGCGGCGAAGTCTATGGCTTCGCCGACAACGGCACGATCCTGCTACCCGAAAAACATCGCGGCGATGAAGCACAGCGCTTTCAGCAAGGCGTGTGCGAACTCACCGCGCCACTCTGGGGCGTGGGCGAGCTGCAAAGCATCGGCGAAGTGCGCGAACTCGAATCTGCCATCGCCGCCGAACACCCCGGACTCACCGCAGGCCTCGAAGCCGCCAGTCTGCGCCAGGAGCGCCGCGTCATGCGCCTGCGCCCCGAGCAGCCCAGCTTCACCGCCCTTGAAAACGACGACCTTGAGCTGACTTTCGCCCTGCCCAAAGGCACTTACGCGACCACGCTGCTCAGCGAACTGGCCGTGCTGGATGAATCCTGATCTCAAACGCAACAACGTGCCTTTGAACCGCTAATTTGACGCTCATGAGACTCTATTAATCCGGCACAAAGAAAGAACCTCAAGCTGCATACTGAGTTGTGCTTGAGGTGAAGAAGGAGAGGATGTGCTCAGGCTGCCTCTGGCAGGAAATCAGCCTGCCGACGATTTGCTTTTGCATGCTGCGTTAGTCCTTGGCCGAGGGCAGGTGACTCAGCGTGCTTTTGAGCGAGCGGTTGAGCCGTTCGTCTGGATTGAGTTCGGGGCTGTAGCTGGGCAGGTGATGGACGGCGATAACCTCCTGATGTTCTTCCAGCCAGGCTTTCACCGGCTTGCTGTGATGCACCCTCAGGTTGTCGAGGATCAGATACACTTTGCGACCTTTCATCGAACGCACCAGCCGCTCAAGGAACCGGATGCGCAGCGCCGAGTCCAGCGCTCCCTTGTAAACCATCCACCGGGCGCTCCCCCGGTTGCTCACCGCACTCATCACCGAGCTGCCGAAGCGTTTGGACATCT
>JBILPY010000194.1:0-7396 GCA_044373575.1 Prosthecobacter sp.
CCGAGATGTAACCGGAACCATTGGCGAGAAGAGCGAGGCCGCTGGGGTGGTTGAAGCGCGCCTCCTCCATCGTACCATCGACGAGGCCGGGCTCAGCGGGTTCTCCGAGATCCTGCATGCCCGTCAGCATCTCAAAACGCGGATCGCTGATCTCACCCGAGAGGAGATCATCGGACGGAGAGATGCGGCCAGTGAGCTGGAGATCGCCCAGGCTGGTGGGGTTGCGTTTGACGATGAGATCAAAGGTGGGGTTGTTGCCGAGGGAGACATTGATCGAGCCGACGAGGCTGTGCTTTTGTCCGGCGAGGGTGACATCTCCAGAGACAACGCCGGTGCTGGCGACGGTGATCTTCACATGGCCACCCAAGCCAAAGTTGGTGTGATTCGAGCGCGCGACAACACCGCTGAAGGTGCCGACGACGCCAGGCACGAGCGGCTCGATGGTGAGGAGGAAGTCCTCCTCCTCGCTCGTGCCAAAGGGGTTGGTGGCCTTAAATTTAATGATGCTCGGGCTAAAGACCCCAAGGGTCTTCTTGCTCGGCGTGGTAGGTTTGCCGGTGAGGCGGCCGGTCTTCGTGTCAAACTTCAGCCCCGCAGGCAGGCCCGTGGCAGAAAAGCTGGTGGGGGAGTTCGTGGCGGTGATGGTAATGTCGATCGGCTCGCTCACGGAGACTGAATCCGGTGGCACAGCCTCCACATCTGGCACGGCATCCACGACACGGACGACGGTGTCACCATTGGTCAGCGTCGGGTCATTGCCAGGAGTATCCAGTGTCACCCGGCAGGTGTAGGTGTCCGCGTCCGCTGTGCCGATTTTGGCGATGCTCAGAGCTCCGGTGGTGGCACCAGTGACGACCGCGCCGTTGCCTTTTGTGCCGTTGGTGATCGGCTCAATAATGCCTCGGCGGAACCAATCATATTTCACAGTTACGCCCGGCAGCTTCGGAGCTGCGACCGTGCAGGTCAGCTTCAGCGTACCGCCGATTTTCAGCACCTGCGTGCCTTGATTCAAGGTCACGAGCCCGAGATAGGCCGTGGTGGACGTGACTGGATCGCCGACTGGATTATCTGCGATAACACTGTAAGCCGCTGCATCTGCCGCTTTGGTGATGGCGATGCTGTAGCTGCTGGCTGTGGCATCTTTGATGAAGGCAGTGCCTTTTTTCCAATGGTAGGTCATCACGGCAGCTCCTGTGACTGTGGGATTAAAACTGGCAGGCTGGCCGAGCAGCACGAGCCGACTCTGTGGCTGCACGGTGAAGGTGGGTGCCAGTGGCACGTTGCCGGTGCCAGTCAGCGCGATGTCGAAAGGATTCTCATCGCCATCGTTGCTGGCGATGCGCATTGTGGCTGTGCGTGCGTCACTTCCAGATGGGGTGAAAGTGAGGACGAAGCCTGTGGCATTGTTGGGTGTGAGTGTCGTGGAAGCCGGGGGGGTGGCGCTGTAGTCAGTGGCGTGGGTGCCCACAAAACTCACGGAAAGCCCGGTCAGATCCGCGCTGCCTGTGTTGCGGATGTAAACGGTCTTCGTGCCAGAAGAGCCGACATTCACGCTGCCAAACTCCAGCGACGAAACGCCATTGGTCAAAGGCGTGTTCAGGGGTGACTCGACACTGATTTCAGGTGCCGAAGTGCCAGTGCCGGTGAGGGGGATCTCGAAGGGGTTTTCGTTGCTGTCATTGCTGGCGATGCGGAGGATGGTCGATTTGGCTCCGGCGCTCAGGGGGAAGAAGCTGAGGTTGAAAGTGATCTGCTGTCCAGCGGCCACGCTGGAGGCCAGAGTGTTGAATTGGAAGTGCGCCGAATCGCCGCTGAAGAAGGACAGGCTGATGCCGGTGAGAGCTGCGCTGCCCGCGTTGCGGATGGTGATGGCTCGGGTGGAAAGTCCTCCCGTATTCAGGCTGCCAAAGGCGATCGTCGATACGTTGTCCGTCAGCTCGACACTGCCATCCAGCACCTCGATCTCCGGCGCGATGATGCCGCTGCCGCTGAGGTTGATGTTAAAAGGATTCTCATCCGAATCATCGCTGACGATCTGGAGTCGGGCAGTTCGTGTGCCACCTGCGGAGGGCGTGAAGGTGACAACGAAGGTGTCGCTGCTGCTCTGGCCAATGCTGACGTCTGGCTGGGTGGTGACGACGAACTCGCTGCTGTTGGCTCCGTCGATCGTGACATCCAAGGCGCTGAGTGCGGCGTTGCCAACATTGCGGATCGTGAAGGTGCGGGCGATGCCTGCGCCGACGGAGCCAGTGCCGAAGTCGTAGGTGGTTTCGTGGCTTTGGACATTGGTTGCGACGGAGGTGTCCACCTCGATCTCCGGCTGGATCAGGCCTTCGCCCGTCAGTTGAACTTCAAAGCTGGCTTCATCGCTGTCATTGCTCACGATGGTGAGCGTTGCCGCACGGGCACCACTGCCACTGGGGGTGAAGGTGATGAGCAAGCCATCGCTGCCACCAGGGCCGACGCTGGTAAGGGTGAGCGGCGTGGTGATGACGAAGTCGCTGGCATTGTCACCCGTGATACTCGCGCTCAGACCGGTGAGAGAGTTGGAAAGGCTGATGTTCCGCACGGCGACGGCTTGTTTCACCGACTGCGCCACGCGAAGGCTGCCGAGGTCCAGCGTACCAATATTGTCGGTCCGTGGCTGGCCGATCGGAGACTCGACGGCGATTTCAGCATTCGTCGGCCCCGCAGGTGTGCCTGTGACGATGGATTGAATCGGGCCAAAGGAAGGCTCGGCGGGGCCGCCGTTCGTGTTGGCACGGAGACGGAAAAAGTAGGTCGTTTTGGCCGGCAAACCGGGCAGCACCACTTCACAAAGATTGCCGGTAAAGCCGGTGCCGGGCGTGGCGGAGGCGCTGATGGTATTTCCCAGGTTGGTGGTCGGTCCCCATTCGAACTCGCAGAGGATCGAGTTGCCATTCGGGTTCACAAAACCACGCAGCGTGGTATTGCCCGTGACCGATGAATACTGGGAGTAGGTCTGTGATACCAGCGTGCTGTAAGGCTGCGCGATGGCGGCCGGCCCCGTGCCGACGCGATAAATCATGCCACCACCTGCGGGCTCGAGATCTTCATTGGTGCCGCCGTTTTGGGAAACGCCGTAGAAGCTTCCGTCGGTGTGCTCATAAAGGCTGCCCGCAGGTGTCAGCGCTGCTGGAACGGAGGTCCCGACGACGCTCTCCATCAGGCTGTGCAGTTTGGTGACGGCATTGGTAGTCGTGTCGATCTCGTAGATCACTGCCCGATAGCTGAGGTAGTTGTTGAAGGGTGGCGACATGCCCGTCAGGTCCTTGGTGCCCTCCGTGCCCAGGAAGCGGATGTCTCCCGCCGCTGTTTTATAGAGGGTGCCGACCGTCACGCTCTTAAGCGGAGGCGTGATGTCTTCATTCGTGAAGATCGTGGTCAGGACAGAGGTGCTGGGATTGAATTTGAAGACCCTGAGTGGGTTCGTCCCGTAGATGTTGTCTGCGGCATCTACCACCAGATCACCCGCGTGATTGCTAGACCCATTGGCAAAGGAGTGGGCGACGGTCAGAGTGCCGTTGGCGATGGCGATTTTAAACAAGGTGCCGCTGGTGTTTGCGCCACCGAGCTGAGTGGTGCCCCAGACGAAGCCATTGCTGTCCTCCACCAGACCACAGGCGAGCTGATAACCATTGGCCGGTGTGCTCGAAGCAAAGGTGTGGACGACCGTCACCGCATTCGTGGCTGGATTGATTTTAAAAACGCTGCCGTAGCTGGCGCTGGAGCCGCTGCTGGTGGTGCCCCAGATGAAGCCGTCACTCATGGCGACCAGCGCACCTTTGGGGCGGTAGCCTCCGCCAGTGGTGAATGACTGCACCGTCGTGAAGGTGCTCGTGGCAGGGTCATACTTGAAGATCGTGCCGTAACCAATGCCGCCTCCGGTTCCGCCTTCCTCCGTGGTGCCCCACACGACTCCGTCGCCATCGACATGCACTTTGCCATTGGGTTTTGAGCCCAAAGCCGTGCCGGTGGTGCCGGTGAAGCTCTTCACCACCTCAGTCTGGCCCGTGCTCGGATCATAGCGGTAGAGAGTGCCCAGATTGTTCGCGCCCCCGACGGAGGTCGTGCCCCAAAGCCAGGGGCTGGTGACATTGCCAGAGAGTCCGGCCAGCGGAGTGCGGCCGAGGTAGGAAACTCCGCCGGGAGCCTGATCCGCCACCTTCGTGAAGCTGCCGTCACTTATCTTGATCTTGTAAACTGCCCAGGTGGCGGCGCCACCTCCGACACTGGCCATGCCCCACAGATTGCCTTGGCCGTCGTTGGTCAGGCCATTGATAGGATTGCTCACCGTCGCATTGGCTCCTGTGAGGGTGCTGAACTGTAGCACCGTGGTCAGCACGCCCGTGCTGGCAGCGATTTTGAAAACGCTTCCCTCGCCAGAGGTGGCCCCAGCACTGGCGACACCCCAGAGATTGCCCGCTCCATCATTCACGAGAGGGCCGACTGGGTTTGACCCCTTGTTGCTGGCGCCGTTGTTGCTGAATTCGATGACGCTGGTGGCTGTGCCGGTGGCGATCTCCACTTTGAAGACCGTGCCATGGCCGGTGCTGTCGCCACCATAAGGAGTGACTCCCCAAAGGAAGCCATTGCCATCAGGCACCAAGGCTGAAGCGGCACCACTACCCTTGATGGCCCCAGCCGAGACCCCTCGATCACTGAACTCCGTGACGATGGTGAAGGTGCTCGTGGCGATGGTGTATTTAAAAAGGTTGCCGTAACCCAGGCTGCTGCCCGCGCTCGTGCTGCCCCACAAATTGCCCGCCCCATCATAATAAAGAGCACCTTGCGGCACACGCCCTTTGTTGGGAGCGACTGTGTCGGCAAACGTCAGCTTTCTCTCGAAGACACCCGTCAGCTCGTGGATGCGGTAAAGGATGCCATGCGTCGAGGTTCCATTGTTTGTGTAACGCGTGACGCCCCACAAATAGCCCTGACCATCCGACACCAGCCCGCAGACCGGTGAATTGCCCTCAAAGCCGCTGGCGAAGTTATGCATCGTCTGAAACGCCCCTGTTTCCGGGCGGATGCGGAAGATGGTGCCGTAGCCAGCGTTGACGCCACCGGCTGAGGTGGTGCCCCAGAGCCAGCCATCTGAACTGAGCACCGGCGTGCTTGTCGGAGCGCTTCCCGGCTGGCGACCCACTGGCAATGAGCCTGCGTTGAAATCTGAAAAGGAAAGGTGTCCGAACACGCCGCTTTTGGACATCTGAAACACCGTACCAAAGCCAAAAGCGCCCCCCCCCGGAGTGGTGCCATAGAAACTTCCATCAGGATGCAGATACAAAGCAGGCCTCAAAGGCACCGTCGCTCCATTTGGATTTGGCCCCATCTCAAAGCCGACCAGCGGCTCGATGGCCGAGTCGGCAAAGGCGGTATGACAGATCAGTGAGGCGACGGCAACGGGGAGAAGAGTGCGCAAAAGCATCGAAGTAGGACTCCGCTCATACTGTGCCGTGATGACGCTGCAATGCGCAGAATGCTACAAATCATGCTCTATGCGCAAAGTCGCATATTCACTGCTTCAAACATGCTGGTAATCTGTGCCGTCATCGTGTTCAGCATTTCGCGAAACTTGGCCTCGCGTGCCGCTAGTCGCATCTCGGCGAGTGTGAGGCCGCTTTTTTCGCGGAGGGCGGGGCTGCATTCGCCGTTCGTGAGTTGCATGGAGGCGATCTCATCCAGCGCGTGCTGCCGCACATAGCGGCGATTTTCTGCTAGGACGACGCGCAGGGTGGGGGCGGCTGCGGGTGTCCAGCCATCGGGGAAGAGTTTGGCCAGCTCGCCGCGAGGCTCGGTGCAGCGCATGTAGTGGAGTTGGATGTCCTCCACGGGCGTCGCTGCCATCGCGGCGAGATCGCGGTGCCAGTCCATGCCTAGTTCGGCGATGCCGATGTCGTGGTAAGAGATGAGGTCCTGCACGGGGCGGTTCTTCGTGGTGTAGCGACCATCCACCAGATTGAGCTCGATGCCGGGCTGCTGGCCTTTAATGAGACTGTCTCCGACGACATGCACGATCCAGCCGAGCTTGTAGGCGAGTGCGCGCTCGTCTTTGTCATCGAGGTCTGCGATCACGGCGGCAAAGTATTCCGGCAGGTGATCCCAGGGCACGCGCAGTTCCTTCTCCGCCTGCGTCCAGCCGAAGACGAGATGAGCGCGACCATAAAAACGCTCATGCACTCGCGTGGCGGTGAGCGGGCCTTCGGGCGTGGCGAGTCGGAACTGCCGTACCGCGCCTCCCGTGATCGGACTCCGCTCCAGCGGCACGGTGCCAAAGCCGACCTCTTTTCCCGTGTCCACACACACGGCCTCCGGCATGACCTGGATGTCGCTGCCGATGTAGGCACCCGCATGGAAGCTAGCCCGATGCGCCTGCATCACGCCTGCCCAACGATGCTTCTGCCGCACGCACTCTCGCAGCGCCAGCTCTGCATACAGGGTGTGTCCGATGATGCCGCTCATGATTTCGTGGGCTGGGTGGATGTGAGATTCCTAATTCTGTGTAGAAGTACGCCCTCCGAGTCGTCATTTTGTGACGCATTTCCAAAGCTCCGTGACGAAAACGGGGGGCGTGCGATTTCCAGGCGTGACAATCCGGCGTCATTTTGAGAAAACGCCCGCCGCTGGGCATTCCCCAGCATTCATCATCACCATCATCTACCCTTCATCTCCACTTATGAAGCTCCGCCCCCTCCGTCTCATCGTCGCGCTCGCCTTCATCGGCAGCAGCTCCGCCATCTTCGCCTCCGAGGTCATCGAGGACGCGATGAAAAAATACCACAAGGCCCCCGAAGGCACTGACCCTACCTGCAAAAAGATCAGCGCAGGCACCGCCACCGATGCCGAGATAGCCGACGTCCTGAAATCCTATCAGGCCATGTGTGCGGAAGCTCCGCCGAAAGGTGAAAAAGCTGCCTGGGTGGAGAAGTGCCAGGCCCTCATCGCCGCCGTGAAGAAGATCCAGGCCAAGGACGCCGCAGGTGTCAGCGAATACAAAAAGGCTGTGAACTGCAAGGCATGCCACACTTCGCATAAGCCTGATTGATTTCTTTTTCATCGTGCTCCATAAGCGGGGGTCGCCAGCCATGGTGACTCCCGCTTTCTCATGTCGCGAGTCCTTCACAGCCTTCTTGTCGCTGCCCTGATGATTTCCATCGGGCTGCACTGGGCTGTGCTGCAATCAGCCGCCTGGGTCGGCATGGCGGTGGCTTATTCCGTGGAGAAAGGCTCCGTTGTGGAGGGCTTGAGCGATACCTTCGATGGCGACCATCCCTGCCCGCTTTGCAAAGCCGTGGGAAAGGGCGTCGAGTCCGAGCAACAGCCCAAAGACGGCCAGCCACCGCCCTCCAAGACGAAGGAGATGAAGCTCATG
>JBILPY010000321.1:0-5356 GCA_044373575.1 Prosthecobacter sp.
CTGCCGCAGAGCCGAGACAGGCATTCAGAAGCTCGGTGAAATCTGCCGCTGGCAAAGGTGAGTCAGCCAGGGAAGGCCCACCCGCCTTCTCCTCCAGAAAATTGCGCAGAAACTTCGCCTGCTTCTCAAAGGCAGTCTTCAGCCCGCGAGCCTTTTTGGCAGACGCAGAGACCAGGGCGTAGTCCGCCACCTGCACGAGCAACTCTTTGGGGCCAGTTTGCAGCACGCGCAGACTTTCCATCGGATCACCCGGCATGGTATCGACACGTTCGCAGAGTGCCGCCGCCGCCTCCAGCGCGCGGCTAGCCAGCATCACCGCGAGCCAGCCAGGCAGCTCCGTCTGCCTCGCCAGATACCCTGTCAGCGACTCACCATCGACATTGCTCGTGATGTAAAACGGGTTCCCCTCGTCCTCCCCAAAGTCCACCAGCCGAGCCAGCAGCGAATGACCGGACTTTTGCAGCTTCAGACATCCTGCCTCAAACGCGGCACGATCCGCCAGCGGCTCCAGCAGGACATGACAGTGGACGAACTCCACCCCCTGCGTGTCGAAGCCAAGCACATTCACCTGCTCCGCATTGCGGGTCAGCTCCACGTTATTCCCGTCCGTATCTTGGACGATGAGATAGTGCCTGAAAAGACTGGGTTCGGGCATGAGACAGCCGAGTGAGAGAAAAAGTCGGGCCAAGTCTCGCAGGACTGCCGCGTTTGACAAGGGCTGAATATCAACACCGCGCTTGCCATTTCAGCCTCCTCTCTGATAAAACCCGCACTTCTCATGAAAAGCCCCCTCGCCGCCGCCCTCGTTCTCACCAGCGTCATGTCCGCCTCCGCCGTGGATTTCACGAAGGACATCAAACCCATCTTCACCCAGAAGTGCTACGCCTGCCATGCGGTCAGCAAGGGCAAGATCAAGGGAGACCTCGCCCTCGATACCCCCGAAAAACTTGCCGAAGTCATTAAGCCAAGCGGGCAAATCATTCCTGGCGAACCCGAGAAGAGCACCCTGCTCATTTCCTGCAAGCTCCCCGACGACGATGATGACTCCATGCCACCCAAAGGCAAAAACCGCCTCACCCCCGCTGAGCTCACCGCCCTGGAAACCTGGATCAAAGAAGGCGCCTCACTCACTGCCGGCGGTGCCGCCCCGGCCGCTGCACCCACAGCAGCGCCTGCTCCCGCCGCTGGCGGCGCAGCACAGACCTGGACCAGCAGCGATGGCAAAGCCATCCAGGCCAGCTTTGCCGGCATGAAGGGCAGCGACGTCCTCCTGAAGATGGCCAGCAATGGCGAAGTCTTCCAAGTCCCCCTCTCCCGCCTTTCCGCTGAAAGCCAGGCCCAGGCGAAAGCCGCTGGCGGTCAGTAAGTCGGCTTGTACCTTTTGAAGGCGGCCTCGCTGAAGTTCAGCGGGCCGCCTTTTTTTTATTTCAACCCGGCGTGCAGGACAAACAGGATTGACGAAGAAAACTCAAAATGATCCCATGGCCACCTTTCTATGAAAACCATCCGCCTCGCCCAACTGTCCCTCGTCCTGGTTTGCTCCCTCTCGGTAAGCTGCGTCATCGGAAAACGTGAAGTCAGTGTCAAAGTCCCCGTCGGCACCCATCCCGCCGCCAAAGGCCAGGTTAGCCTGGGCTCCATCCAGGATGCCCGCACCTTTCAAAACAAGCCTGCAGAGCCATCCACTCCATCCGTGGAAGGTGATTTCGCCACCCTCACGGCTCAGCAGCGGGAAAACTACATCGGCCGCCAGCGCAATTCTTATGGCAAGGGCATGGGTGAAGTCGTCCTCCCCGCCGGTGGCACCGTCACTGCCAAAATGAGTGAGATCATCACCGAAGCTCTCGCTCGGCGCGGCTACACGGTGGCCGGTTCTGGCACCCCCGTGAATGTCAAAATCAGTCAGTTCTGGGGATGGATGACACCAGGCATGTGGGCGATCACTCTCGAAGCGCGCATCACCGCCAGCGTCACCGTGCGCGGCCAGAGCACCCAGATCACTGGTTATGGGGAAAATGTCTGCCAAGCAGCCACCACCGCCAACTGGAACCTCGCCTACGAGCGCGCCATCGCTGACTTCCTCGACAAGGCAGGCGCAGCGCTGGGCTCAGCGGGGCTCTAACGCACACACTCCAGGCTCAAATCAGGGCGGCGGTGATCAACAGCAGCGCCGCCGCCCAGTCCCTCACGCCGAGACGATCCGCATCTCCCGTGAAGCGCAGCAGTTTAAAAAGCGCCCCCGTCGGGCAGCCATACTTGCAGTAGGCCAGCGGCTGGAAAAGAGAGGCGCCCAATCCGCAACATGCGATGGCGATGCTGGCCCAACCAGCAACCCAGATGACAGCGGAAAGATATTCCTCGAATGGGTACAGCAGCGGCGGAACATTAGCGATGTTGGTTCCCGGTTCAGCAAAGCGAATGACGTACGCATCGAAAGGCTCCAGTGCGTTCAGATCCACCGCCCAGCCCCAGACCACGCTGAGGAAAACAAATCCGAGCAGTACAAAGGGCAGCCTTGTTAGCCAGCGCTCCAGCCTTGGCGAAACACGCCACTGCCGCCCCACCCTCCGTGCCAGCAACTGCTGCAGCGCCCCATGCGGGCAGATGTGGTGACAATAAAGCTGCTTGCTCGTCATCACCGGCCCCAGCAGCGCCACCACCGTCAGCACCAGGAAACCCGGCGCACTCCGCCACGGCGTCCCATGCGCCGCCCAGCCCGCCAGCAGACCCTGGGATAAAAGCTCACCCGCGATGAAGCCGCCGTAGATCACCAGCAGCGCGTGATGCGTGTGCCGCAGCCATGCCACGCCACGCAGACGGGTGAAAGCCATGACCAGCGCCGACACCAGCACCGCCAGATGCCCCGCATCCTGCCAGCGCCAGCGGATCTCTCTCAGCCAGCCCGTTGGCCGCTCCTCCAGCACACTCTTCGCACGCATTTTCAGACTCTCCGCCACACTCCAGCTCGTCTCCGTGGCACCGGACACACCCTCTACCTTCGCCTCCTTAAAGTCCATGTCCGCCAGCCGCTCCAGCGTGCTCTCATTGAAGAGATTCAGAAAGTAGTCATCCCCCGTCACATACGCCACATAGCGCTTCGAATCGTAGCTCTTGCGCAGCGCGATCCGCCGCAGCTTCGCCCCATCTGCATCCAGCAGCATCAGCGTATCCGTCGGCCCCTTGTAGCCCACCACCACATCTGCAACGGGCGATGTCCGCACCGCGAGCGCGATCTTTTTCCCACCCGCGTCCAGCACCGCAAACCCACCGCGCGGCGACTCCGCGCGAACCAAATCCACCGCCGCAGGCTCCAGCCTCCGCACCTCCTCAAGCGTGATCTCCTCAGGAAAGCGCAGCGATGTCCCCGACGCCCTCCCCAGCTTCTCCAGCACCCCTTGCGCCATCGCCGTGCTCGTCAGCGTGGCCCCGCTCACCGCATGAATCGGCTCCGGCGCAGGCGCTCCCGGCTTCATCCCCTGAAACTGCCGGAAGAACTTCCGGTCCGCCACCACCTCCGCCACATGCTCCGTCGTATCGTGGCTCTTCAGCAGCCGCAGGCCCGTCAGCACACCCTTCATGTCAAAGACGAGCAGGCTGTTCGTTGGGCCGGAGTAGCCAATGATCTTGTCCGACTCGGGCGCAGTCGTCGTCACATAGCCGAGCGACTCCCCTGCCACGTCCAGCGCCGTCCGCCAGCCGTTCGCCGGATTCGCCTCCCCCAGGCTCGCGATCTCCGGGAAAAAATCCCGCAGCCGCTCCGGCGTCAGCGCCGCCGCCGCCTCCAGTTTCTCGCGAGTTTGCACCGCCTCACGGATCACCCACACCGCCACCACCAGCAGCCCCACACGCCAGAGGCGAAGGAGAGCAGGTCGGGCAGATAGGATCAAAGGCAGCATCAGCAGGCAGATGAGATACATGCTTCACCGCCCTTGCCAAACAAGAGCTCAAATGTCTGGCCTCAAAACCGTGAACCGCCGAACGCGTTCACCTCCGCAGCGCCGGGCTCAGAAATGCGGGGCGGAGACGGTGCCTTCTTCGATCTCGAGTTTCTTTTTCCTGACGATGCCGTCGGCGATGTCGAGAATCATTTCGTCGAGAAGCAGGCGCAGGTGGCTGCCGGAGCGATAGTCAGCGGGGGCGATGTGCTTCACGCGGTCGGCGAGGGCATTGAGCTGGTAGCATTTGCGGAAGCTGGCGCGGCTGGGCTCGTCTGCATTGTACACGGCGATGGCGTGACCGCCGTAGCGCTTCATAAGGGTGAAGCAGGGTACGTCGGTGGGGCCATCGCCGACGTAGATCATGTTCGGGAATGGTATGGGGCGCAGCTCGGGGTCCATGTGGTCGTTCACGTCTTCATGAGGCTCGAGCATGCCTTTGTTGATGCGGAAGAGGTACTGGGTCTTCGTGGTGTGGCTGATGACGCGCTTCGGAAAGCTGATGCGGCCGTCTTTATCGGTGCCGAATTCGCAGCCGAAGATGCGCTTCACATACGGTGCCAGCGAGCTGCCATCCAGCAGCGCCTTCAGGCCGGAGGAGACGATGTAATGCTCGATCTTGATGCCTAACGAGCGGTGCTGACTGCTGAGGGTGGCATTCAGTTCCTCGAAGACTTCGGGCACGCCTTTGTAGTAGCGGAGCTTAGCGCCGAGCTTCACGAGCTCGGCATTGGTGGGGCGGTCCATCTCCAAGTAGTCGAGCATGCACTTGAGGTAGGCGAGCTCGCCGTCGTAGCCCTGCTGATCCACGAGCTCACGGCTCTTTTTCCAGAACTGGCCGGCGTTGATGCCGAAGTGCGGGAAGAGGGTCTCGTCCTGCATGTAGGTGGGGCTGAGCGTCTGATCGTAGTCGTAAATGACGGCGATGGTGGTCTGGGCGGAGGACATGGCGGGGAAAGTTTACGATGGTTGACGGTTGTTTACAGTGGTTGACGATTATTTCCCTGACCACGGGGAAGTTTGCCGCAGACATCGTTTGTCTGAGCCCCTATAAACAACCGTCAACGGCTTGAGAGGCTGGCGAGGGCGTCGTCGAGTGTCGGATGCGCGAAGCGGTAGCCCAGATCGGTGGCGACACGAGGAAGTGCCCGCTGCCCAGCGAGCAGCATCTCCTGGCCCATACCTGGCATCAGCAGGCGCAGGGCAAAGGCGGGGACATGGAGAAGGGCAGGACGATGAAGGCTGGCGGCGAGCTGGCGGGTGAAGTCGGCATTCGTGACCGGATTCGGTGAGCAGAGGTTCAAGGGGCCGGTGACGGCTTCGTTTTCCAAGGCCCAGAGGATGAGCCCGGCCTGGTCCTGCTCATGAATCCAGGACATCCATTGCCTGCCGGAGCCGAATCGCCCTCCGCCGCCCCAGGA
>JBILPY010000197.1:0-7316 GCA_044373575.1 Prosthecobacter sp.
GGAAAATGGTGAACTGGTGAACGACGGTCACGGCCCCTACGCCACCACCGAGCAGGAGTTTGGCGACATGGAGTTCCTCATCGAATACAAAACCGTGCCAAAGGCCGACAGTGGCATCTACCTGCGCGGCGTGCCCCAGGTGCAGATCTGGGATAAGAGCCAAGTCTTTGATCCTGCGAAACCTACGCGCCGCCCGCACCTCGGCTCTGGCGGCCTTTTTAACAACACGCCGGACACACCTGGACGTGATCCGCTCGTGATCGCTGACAAGGACCTCGGCGAGTGGAACAGCTTCCGCATCCGCCAGATCGGTGCCCGCACCTGGGTGTGGCTGAATGACAAGCTCGTCGTCGATGGCGCGCCGATGGAAAACTATCCCGACAAAGCCGTCCCCTATCCCGCCAAAGGCCCGATCATGCTGCAAACCCACGGCGGCGAGATCCGCTGGCGGAATCTTTTCGTGCGTGAGATCGGCGCGGATGAGGCGAAGAAGATCCTCGCTGAGGCTGATGCGAAAAAGTAGATCGAACTTCCAAGTTCGATCTCAGCTTAGCGCCCTGCCAGGGAACGTACTCGGAAGTTCGTTCTACGCCTCCTCGCAGATCCGATGGCTGTTCGCTTGCTTTGCTGTGCTTGATCATCGGCTGATTTGGTCCCCTCTTCGGTTCAAACCAGCTCATGCCTTCTTTGTTGTCCCATCATCAACTGCGTCTTCGCGATGGGCTTCCTGTGATCCTGCGCCCGCTGCTTCCGAATGATCGCGAGCGGATCATCGGCGCCTTCAAGCGGCTCTCGCCCGAATCCACTTACTTCAGGTTCTGGACACGTTTTCGCGGCGTCAATCCGACCTTTATCGACAAGCTCTGTGCGGAAAATCAGGGCCAGCATGCGAGCTGGATCATCGTCATCCAAGACAACGACGATGTTCCTGGCGTGGGCGGCGGCTCTTTCTGGCGATCGGGAGAGGATGAGAGCTTGGCGGAGGTTTCCTTCACGGTGGCAGATGAGTTTCAGGGCCAGGGAGCTGGCACGATTCTGCTGGCCGCCTTGTGGGAGCAGGCCTGGGCGATGGGCATCCAGCGCTTCGTGGCGCATGTGTTAGATTCCAATCATGTCATGCTCACCTGGTGGAGCAGCTTGGGCGCGGCAGCCATCCAGCATCCGCATGGATGGGAAATGACGCTCACGCTCGATGAAGCCGCGCTGCCCGACACGTCAGCGGCCAACAGCCTGCGGCACTGGCTTGCATTCCTCCGCGCAACACCTCCAGATGCTCCTCTGGAATGAAGAGATCTCGTTGCAAGGCTTCCTTGCCTCCCCACGACTACTGCGTTCTCAAAATGCTCTTCCGTCTCCTATCCCTCCTCGCGTTCACCAGCGCGACATTCGCCGAAACGAACCCCACATACACCTTTCCCATCCAGGCCAAGACGCCGGAAGAGGAGCTGAAGACGATCCAGTTGCCGGATGGTTACTCGCTGGAGCTGGTTTTGAGTGATCCGCTCATCAAGGAGCCGATGGCGATCGCGTTTGATGGCGATGGCAAGATGTACGTCGTCGAAATGCGCACCTACATGCAGGACATCGACGGTACTGACGAGCTCACACCGAAGAGCCGCATCTCGATGCATGAATCGACGAAGGGCGACGGCGTCTTCGACAAGCACAGCGTGTATCTCGATAACCTGCTGCTGCCCCGCATGGTGCTGCCGCTGGATGACCGGGTGCTCGTCGGCATCACGGACACGAACGACATCACGCTGCATCGCGATGCGAATGGCGACGGCGTGGCGGATGAAAAGTCGCCCTGGTATGTCGGCGGACCGCGTGGCGGGAACATGGAGCATCAGCCTAGCGGTCTCGTGTGGGGCTTGGATAACTGGATCTACACCACCTACAACGGTTACCGCCTGCGCTGGGCTGGCGAGAAGCAGCCTGCGCTCAAAGAAAACACCGCGCCGAATGGCGGTCAGTGGGGACTCGCTCAAGACGACTACGGCAAGATGTGGTGGAGCAATGCGGGCGGCGAAAAAGGCCTGTGGAACTACCAAGCGCCCATCCTGTATGCCGCGATCAATGTGAAGCAGCAGAAGAGCGAGAAGTTCGACACCGTGTGGCCCATCGTCGCGCTCGGCGACTTCCAGGGCGGCCCCGGACGCTTCCACTCGCCGGAGGACAAGCGCTTGAACCACTTCACCGGCTGCGCTGGACAGACCGTGTATCGCGGGGATCGCCTGCCGAAGGAGCTTTATAGCAATGTTTTCCTGCCTGAGCCCGTGGGCCGTCTCATCCGCCGTGCCACCGTCGAGATCAAAGACGGCATCACCACCGTCACGAACCCGTATGAGGAGCAGATGAGCGAGTTCATCCGCAGCAGCGATCCGAATTTCCGCCCACTGAACATGACCACCGGCCCCGATGGCTGCCTCTACATCGTCGATGCGTATCGCGGCATCATTCAGGAAGGTAATTGGGTGAAGCCGGGCAGCTTCCTCCGTGGTGCCATCGAGCCCACCGGCATGCAGCACGTGACCGGCCATGGCCGCGTGTGGCGTCTCGTGCATAAAGACTTCAAACCTGGCCCGCAGCCAAAAATGATCGGCGAAACGCCTGCGCAGCTCGTCGCGCATCTCACGCATCCAAACGGCTTCTGGCGCGACACCGCGCAGCGCATGCTCATCGTCAAAGGCGACAAATCCGTGGTCCCCGCACTCGTTTCGCTGCTCAAACACGACAACCACCTCGCTCGCTTGCATGCGTTGTGGACGCTGGAAGGCCTTGATGCCATTACGCCCGATCTTTTGCGCAGTGTGATGAAGGACGAGCACGCCCAAGTCCGCGCCAGCGCCATCCGAGTGGCGGAATCGCTGCTCAAAAAAGGCGACACCGCTTTGATCACCGACATCAAAGCCCTCAAGGCCGACAAAGACCCCACCGTCGTGCTCCAGACGCTTTACACCGCGAAGCACCTCAACTGGCCCAAGTGGAAAGACGAAGCGCAGATGACGCTCATGACTTCCGCCAGCGTCGGCGTGAAGGAAATCGGCGCGCAGTTGCTCGTCGAGGCTCCGAAGATCAGCGGCAGCTTCACGAAGGACGAAAAGAAGCAGCTCGAGCGTGGCCAGGAAATCTTCCGCTCACTTTGCTTCGCCTGCCACGGCTTTGACGGCGCGGGCATGCCCATCGCTGGTCGCGAAGGCGCCACGCTCGCCCCGCCGCTCGCCGGATCACGTACCGCTGTGCAGGGCGATGCCATCGTGCGTGTCATGCTCAATGGTCTCGCCGGCCCCATCGACGGCAAAACTTACGAAGCCGCCATGGTCACCATGGCCACCAACAACGACCAATGGATCGCCGATGTCGCCAGCTACATCCGCAAAGCCTTTGGCAACAGCGGCAAGCTCATCACCCACAAGGAAGTCGCCGCCCTGCGCAAAGAACTCGGCAAGCGCACCACGCCGTGGACCATCGAAGAACTCCGCGCCCTTTACCCGCAGCCTCTGCCGAACCGCGCCGCGTGGAAACTCACCACCAGCCACAACGACAAAGAAGTCGCCAAAGCCATCGACGGCGACATCGCCACCCGCTGGGACACTCGCAAGCCGCAGAGCCCCGACATGTGGTTCCAGATCGACCTCCCCGAGTCCACCGACATCACCGGCCTCATCCTCGACACGGGCAAATCCCGCGGCGATTACCCACGCCAATACAAGATCGAGTTCTCCACCAACGGCACCGAATGGGAGAAGCCCCAGCTCCAAGGCACCGGCGAAGCTGGCGTCATCGACTACCTCTTCACCAAGCCCACCCAGGCCAAATCCATCCGCATCTCCCAACTCGGCGAAGCGAAGGGCACCTACTGGTCCATTCACGAGCTTCAGGTGCTTGGGGCGGTGAAGAAGTGACTCACACCTTCAGTACGTAAAAACGCTTAGCATTTCCCGACCACAGCTTCCGCTGCTCGCTGGTGGTTCGTGACGAAACGATCTGCTTCAGCGCATCCACCCAGCCGCGCACAGGGCTGCCGAGTAGGCACACGGGCCAGTCGCCGCCGAAGAAAACGCGGTCGGGACCGAAGGTGTCGAGGCAGTGATTCACGACCGGGGCGAGGTCTTCTGCCTGCCATTTCCCGGGCGGGACGAAGGCGACGATGCCGCTGATTTTGCACATGACGCCGGGCTGCGCAGCGACGGCATCAATGCCGCGCTTCCATTCGTCCACCGTGCAGCTCCGCTTCAAACCGGGGCCGAGTTTCGGATTGAAGGCCTTGGGATCGCCGTTGCCGCAGTGGTCGAGCACGAAACGGGTTTCAGGGCATTCCTTGATGAGTTTCGCGCAGTCCTTCAACTCGGTGGGGCGCATGGTGAGCTCGAAGTTGAGGCCGTGTTTGCCCAGTGTCCGCACCCCGCGCACAAACTCAGGGCTCAGGCAGAACCCCGGAGGCGTGGTGTCTCCATGCAGCACCTGGCGCAGGCCTTTGACGATGCCGTTGCCCGCGTAGCGTTTCACATAGGTCTCGAAGTCATCTGAAGCAGGCCGTCCGCCGATCGTCGCGGCGATGGTGAGCGTGTTTCCAGCACGGCACTGGGCCACGATGTCATCCGCTTCCTTAACGTGATCCTTCGGAGCCACATCGACCTCCATGTAGATCGCCTTCACATTCAGACCTGCATTGGCCTTCACATAGTCTGCCGTCACAAAATCATGCCGCAGCACTTCCGGCGCACCTTTGATCCAGGGCGGACTGATGACACTGAGGGCCCAGAGATGCTGATGCGTATCGATGATCAGTGAATCTGGCTCGCTCAACGTGGAGCAGGATGTGAGAGCGGCAGCGGAGGTGGTCTGGAGAAACTGGCGTCGATTCATGGTAGTGGAAGCAGTACGGATCATGGTGACCCTGATTGTCATCTCGTTTGCGGAGCTTCCCGCGTGAAGCTCGCGTGCTGGTGCGTTTGATCTTCGATGTCACCAGTTCGAATCGCCCTCTTCCTGCTCCCGCTTGCCACCTTTGCCGCCGATCAACCGCAGTGGGGACAGCCGTGGACGAGAAATCTCGTCTCCGAGGAAAAGTATCTGCCAGACAGCTTCGATCCCGAGTCCAAAAAGAATGTGAAGTGGGTCATTGATCTCGGCACGCAGACACACTCGACGCCGATCGTGGCAGGCGGTCGCATCTTCATTGGGACGAACAACACCAACCCACGTGATCCAAGGCACGCTGGCGATCGCGGCGTGTTCATGTGCCTGGATGAAAAAGACGGGCATCTGCTTTGGCAGCTCGTGGTGCCGAAGCTGGAGGACGACAAATACTTCGACTGGCCAGAGACGGGGATGTCATCGGAAGCCACCGTCGAAGGTGATCGCGCTTATGTGGTGACGAATCGTGGCGAGGTCGTGTGCCTGGATGTGCAGGGCATGGCAAACGGCAACGACGGCCCCTACCAAGACGAAGGCAAACACATGGCCCTGCGTGATCAGCCTGCCATGACACCAGGACCTCTCGATGCAGACATCCTGTGGATGCTCGATATGAAGCAGACCTGCGGCATCTGGTGTCACGACAATGCGCACAGTTCGATCCTGATTCGTGGCGATCATCTCTATGTGAACACCGGCACGGGAGTGGACAATACACATCGCTTCATCCGCCGACCTGAGGCTCCCAGTTTGATCGTCGTGGACAAGAACACGGGAAAGTATCTCGCCCGCGATGACGAGCACATCTCACCAAACATCTTCCACTCCACGTGGTCATCGCCGAGCTTCGCGGAGGTGGACGGCAAGCCGACGATCTTCTTCTGCGGTGGCAACGGTATCACCTACGCCTTTGAAACTCTGGAAGCCGCGTCGCCCACCGATGCCGTGGTGACGTTAAAAAAGCGCTGGCAATACGACCTCGATCCCACTGCACCGAAGACGAAGGTTCATTTCTACACCCAGAACAAGCAGGAAGGCCCAAGCAATATCTACGGCATGCCGGTGATCGCGAATGACAGGCTTTTCATCGCTGGCGGAGGCGATGTATTTTGGGGCAAGAACCAGTCCTGGCTCAAATGCGTCGATCCACACAATGGCAAGGAGGTATGGAGCTACGTGCTCGGCAAACACACACTCACCACCGCCGCTGTGCATAACGGCCTCGTCTATGCCACGGACTCCGATGGTGGCGTGCATTGTGTCGAGGAGAAGACCGGTGCAGCCGTGTGGACGCACTCGATGAACGGCACCTTCTGGGCCTCGCCCATGATCGCCGATGGCAAAATCTACCTCGGCACCCGCAAAGGTAACTTCTGCGTGCTCGCCGCAGGCCGTGAAATGAAGGTGCTGTGCAATCTCGAACTCAAAGCCCCCATCAGTGCCACGGTAACCGCTGCTAATGGAATCATTTATCTAGCAACGATGAAGCAGCTCTGGGCGCTGAAAGCGGAGTGAGTGGCGGTCACGCACAAAGATCCTTCACCACATGCCCGTGGATGTCGGTGAGGCGGTAGTTGCGGCCTTGGAAGCGGTAGGTGAGGCGTTCGTGATCGAAGCCGAGCAGGTGCATGATGGTGGCCTGGAGGTCGTGCACATGGACTTTGTTTTCGGCGACGTGGAAGCCGAGTTCGTCGCTGCTGCCGTAGTCAAAGCCAGCCTTCACGCCGCCGCCGGCCATGAAGAGGGTGTAGCAGTCCGGGTAGTGGTCGCGTCCCAACACCTTGCTGGCGGCGGTGCGGCCTTCACGGAAGGGCGTGCGGCCAAACTCACCGCCCCAGACGACGAGGGTGTCATCCAGCAGGCCGCGTTGTTTGAGGTCTTTGATCAGTGCGGCGACGGGTTTGTCCGTGGCGGCCATCTTTTTCGTCAGGCCATCGGTGATGCCGTTATCCACGCCGGTGCCGTGGAAGTCCCAGCCCCAGTCGAAGAGATTCACGAAGCGCACGCCCTGTTCGATGAGTCGGCGCGCGAGCAGGCAGTTGTTGGCGAAGCTGGATTCACCCGGCTTGGCTCCGTAGGCGTCGATGATGTGCTGCGGCTCCTTCGAGATGTCCATCACCTCAGGCACGCTGGTCTGCATTCGGTAGGCGAGTTCGTATTGGGCGATGCGGGTGACGGTTTCTGGATGGCCGAGTTCGGCGGACTGGAGTTCGTTGAGCTCTTTGAGCGCATCGAGCGTCTTGCGGCGCATCTCGCGGCTCATGCCAGCGGGATTGTTCGCATACAAAACGGGGTCGCCTTTGCTGCGGCACTGCACGCCCTGAAACACGCTGGGGATGAACCCGCTGCCCCAGCAACCCTGGCCGCCGCTGGGCTGCGTGCCGCTGGAGATGAGC
>JBILPY010000198.1:0-7309 GCA_044373575.1 Prosthecobacter sp.
TCCAGTCCACGACGCTGCCCCGTGGGCTCGATCAGTGAAAGCGGGCAGCTCAGCGAGCCCTCCGCATTCACCCAGAAGCCGATGCTCCACGGCGCATCGGGATTGAAGGCTGCGACGCGTCCTTCCACATGCTGCGTGGCATCAAACTTCGCCGCCGTGTCATGTACTCCCGCCACAATCTCCAGCGTGGTGCCCAGCGCCTTCATGCCGGAGCCGATAGCTCCGTCGAACGGCTCATGCCAACACGCATCCGAAGGCGTTGCTGGCAGTTCGGCGGTGGCGCGCTGCTCCCAAAGAGTGATCTTTGGTTTCAAAGTTTCCTCCATGGGCGCAAAGAGCCTCTTCACCTCCACGAGTCGAGCCTTGGCCAATGCGAGATCACGCTGCTGCTCCACGGATGGCACCTCGATCAAGGGCGGTGGGTTGTCCGCCTTGATGAGTCCGCTCTCGGGCACCTGATTGAAGAAGGCGAAGAGCTGGTAGAACTCACGCTGGGTGATGGGATCAAACTTATGATCATGGCACTGCGCGCAGCCTGCGGTGAGTCCCATCCACGTCGTCACCGTCGTGTCCACACGGTCCACGACATACTCGGTGCGGAACTCTTCATCGATGATGCCGCTCTCGTTGTTCGCGATGTGATTGCGATTGAAGCCGGTGGCGATGCGCTGCTGCACGGATGCTCCTGGCAGGAGATCACCGGCGAGCTGCTCGATCGTGAATTGATCGAACGGCATATTCGAGTTGAAGGCATTGATCACCCAATCCCGCCACAGCCACATCTGGCGCGGCTTGTCCCCGAAGTAGCCATTCGTGTCCGCGTAGCGTGCCGCATCCAGCCATGAGACCGCCATGTGCTCGCCGAAGTGCGGTGAAGAGAGGAGGTCATTCACCAGGTCTTCATAGGACTGATGAGAGTCATGCGACGAATGGGGTAGGCCGGTGAGTGCTAGCGACACCCGCCGCTTCAATGTGGCCTCCTCCGCCTCCGGCGAAGGTTTGAGCCCCTGTTTTGCCAGCGATGCTTTCACGATTTCATCAATCGAGCGGCCCAAAGATGCTTTCGGCCGCACGAAGGCCCAGTGCTTTTGGTATTCGGCACCTTCGGCGACCCATCGTTTGAGCACCGCGATCTCCGCCGCCTTGAGTGGCTCGTGATCTTTTGTCGGCGGCATGATGTCATCCGCATCTGTGGTGGTGACGCGGTTGATCAGTTCGCCTGACTCGATCACCTTTTGCGCAGCCTCACGCACGTCGAGCCGTAGCTTGCCCTTCCTCGTGGCGGCATCGAAGCCGTGGCATTTGAAGCATTTGCCCGAGAGGATGGGGCTCACCTCGCGATTGAAGTCGATCAGTGCCTCCACGCCGGCGGTGGCCAGAGGCCAGAGCGCCATGAGCAGGAGCGAGTTTCGGGGATTCATGGGCGTGGAGCGGGCAATCCCAGATATTACGCCCCGCCTGATGCTCTCTCTTGCGTCCGGCCCGGCTTCCGCTAAACCCTCGGAACCATGTCCCTCGAATCCGACCGCGCCGAACTCGCCCAAATCCTCCGTTCCAAATCCGTGAAGACGGGCAAATTCACCCTGGCCTCCGGGAAGGAGAGTGATCTCTACGTCGATTGCCGCGTGACCACGCTCGACGCTCGTGGGGCCGTGCTGGTGGGCCGCGTGCTGCATGATCTTTTCCGCAAAGAAGAAGCCGCGCGCGGTTTGAGCATCGGCTCGCTCGGCGGACTGACGATGGGCGCGGACCCGATCACACTCGCAGTGGCGATGACCTCCAGCATGGCTGGCGATGCCAAGCCGGTTCAGGCATTCGTCGTGCGCAAGGAAGCGAAGGACCACGGTCGCGGTAAACGCATCGAGGGGAACTTCGCGCCAGATGAGCCTGTGGTCGTGGTCGATGACGTGATCACCACAGGCGACTCCACTTTGAAAGCGATCCAGGCCATCGAAGCCGAAGGCGGAAAAGTCGCCTTTGCTCTCATCCTCGTGGATCGTGAGGAAGGCGGAAGACAGAACATCGAAAGCAAAGGCTTCCCCGTCGTAGCCGCCTTCACCCGCAAGGAACTCGTTGGCTGATCACAGCCGCTTTTCCATGCGGTAGTCATCCATGACAAAGCCGCTGCCGATGTCCGTGCAGATCTCTTCGAGAAAGGCAAAGCCTGCACGCTGATAGGCGCGGATGGCCTGTGTGTTGGCCCGGTTGACGCGCAGTTGCAGCTTCGTGCAACCCAGCTCGCGGCCACGCTCATGCACCCAGGTCAGCGCTGCTGCACCGAGCCCGCGTCCATGCATCTCAGGCAGGAGGTAGAGCTTGTTGATGAAGCAAATGTCAGTGCCTGCGTAGTGCTCAAAGGAAACATAGCCCACCGACCCGTGCCCTGCGGCCTCGATCAGGGCAAACCAGGTGCCTCGCAGCTCCATCTCACGCGCCATGGCGCTGGGCTGATACCAGATGGAAAGCATGTAGTCGATCTGCGCATCGGTGATGATGCCGGGATAAACCGCTGGCCAGATGCGATGCGCGAGCTTCTGCACCACGGGCAGCTCCTCCACACCGATGCGGCGCACGCGCATCACCAGCGGAGCACGTACTTCTTTGCCAAGCTCGGCATGCACCCAGGCAAGGGCCGCCTCCCAGCGTGTGAGATCATCCGCAGGAGAGAGCGCCTTGAGCTTCTCAGCGATCATCGCTCGTGTCGGCTCGCAGACACCTTCCTGGATGATCTGCTTCAGATCTGGCGGGAACTGCAACTCGGGCAGGATCTCCTTGGCCAGATACCAGCAGGCCCAGGCACGCCAGCAGCGCAGCTCTTTATTCGGCTCCACCATCCGCGTGGCCAGGTGCTGCCAGTGTCGTCTTGGATTGCCGATGAACTGCTCCTCACCTGTATGGTGAATCATTAGCCAGGCCAGAGCCTGGTAAGGCAGGGGCAGACGCGTCATCACGGGGTCATCTGCTGACAGCACACAGCTCAGCGCTCGATTCAGCGCCAAAATACACTTCGCCGGGAATCCCTGCTGCCAGAGCGTCTGCGCGTAGAGATGACAGGTTTCGTAAAAGACCGCGCCGCGATCTTTGCCGAGCGCATTCACCTCCGCCGCGCCATGCTCGCGATCAATCGCGGGCAGCAGTGGATGCGGCGCATTGACAGCAATCATGGCATCAGGCCTCGTCGTCCTCGGTCCACTCTTCCATCAGGCGCGACAGCTTGCGCTTCAGCGTCACTTTGGCCGTGGCCGACATGCGGTCAATGAACAGCACGCCGTTGAGGTGATCAGTCTCATGCTGGAAGGCACGCGAAAGCAGCCCGTCAGTCTCCCATACCTGCGTTTCGCCATCGAGCGTCTGGAAGGTCACCTTCACATCGAGACTGCGGCGGATGTCGCCACGCAGTCGTGGGAAGCTGAGGCAGCCTTCTTCGTCGATGTCCTTCTCTTTGCCCAGCTCCAGCACCGGGTTCAAAAAGATGACGGGCATGTGCTTCACCATGTCCACCGGTTCGCCATTGATGCGCAAGTAGCTGATGCACTTCGGATTGTGGGACACATCGATCACTGCGAGCTGCACATCCTGCGCCACCTGCGGTGCCGCCAGACCCACGCCATTGGCTGCGCGCATGGTTTCGATCATGTTGGCCGCGAGTTCACGGATCTCCGGCGTCGCCTGAGCGATCAGACGGCATTTGGCACGGAGGACGGGGTCGGGGTAGCGGACGATTGGCAGGACCATGGGAGAGCCTTTGCGAATACACAGCTTTCCAGTCCCCGCCAGCCGAAATCCGGTCTGCTGACTCGGTCGTGGGCAGGCTTGATCCTCTTTCAAAACTCGGCCAAGGGAAACGATGCCCTCCCCTCAAGCCTACATCTTCGACCTCGACGGAACCCTCATCGACTCGCTCGCGGACATCGCGGAATCGATCAACCGGATGCTCGATGACCGTGGCTATCCCCGCTGCCAGCCCGGGGACTTCAAGCAGATGGTCGGCGATGGCATGGAGAAGCTGGTGGAGCGGGCACTGCCTGAATCCGTGCTTGAGGAGAAGCTTATCCTTACCTGCGTGGAGGAGTATCGAGCCCATTACGACACGCTCTGGAATGCGCAGACACGGCCCTATGAAGGAATCCACGAGATGCTCGCTGAGCTGAAGGCACGCGGCGTGAAGCTCGGCGTGATTTCAAACAAGGCGCATCGCTTCACCGTGCCGATGACGGAGCATTTCTTCGGCAGGGAGATTTTTGATCACATCCTCGGCCAACGCGCCGAAGTGCCGCGCAAGCCCGACCCCGCCGGTGCGCACGAGATGGCCGCCGTGCTCGGCGTGGATGTCACTGCATGCGCTTATGTCGGCGACTCGGGCATCGACATGGCCTTTGCCAAAAACTCCGGAATGCTCGGCATCGGTGTGAGCTGGGGTTTCCGATCTGTCGAAGAGCTGCGTGAACACGGAGCGCGGATGATCGTGGATCATCCGCGTGAGCTACTAACGCTCAGTTAAAGCAAAATCACTCCCACTCGATGCTGGCGGGCGGCTTGGTGCTGATGTCGTAGAGCACGCGGTTCACGCCTTTGACGCTGTTGAGGATCTTGTTGGAGGCGTTGCGGAGCACGCTGTAGGGCAATTCTACCCAGTCGGCGGTCATGGCGTCTTCGCTGATGACAGCGCGGAGGCTGATGGCTTGCTCGTAACTGCGTTCGTCGCCTTTGACACCGACGGTTTTGACGGGAAGGAGGGCGGCGTAGGCCTGCCAAGTCTGCTCATACCAGCCGCTGCGGCGGAGTTCGCCGATGAAGATGGCATCGGCCTGCTGGGTGATGGCGACGCGCTCGGGCGTGATCTCGCCCGGGATGCGCACGGCGAGGCCGGGGCCGGGGAAGGGATGACGCCACAAGGCGCGGTGCGGGATGCCGAGGCTGGCACCGAGGGCGCGGACTTCGTCTTTGAAGAGTTCGGCGAGTGGTTCGAGCACTTTGCCCTGCTCTTTGAGTTCCATGATGCGATCGACGCGGTTGTGATGCGTTTTGATCTTGCTGGCGATGCTGCCGCTGGTGGCACTTTCGATCACGTCGGGATAGAGCGTGCCCTGGGCGAGGAGTTCGACGTTGTCGGCGACTTTCCAGAATTCTTCGACAAAGAGCGTGCCGATGATGCGGCGCTTTTGCTCGGGATCGGTGACGCCTTTGAGGGCTCCGAGGAAGATGGCGCTGGCGTCGATCTGCTCAATGGGGACACCGACTTCGCCAAAGAGGGCTTTGACCTCGGCAGTTTCGTTCAGGCGCATGAGGCCGGTGTCGATGTAGATGCAGCGGACTTTGACGCCAGCCTTGGCGAGCAGCACGGCGAGGACGGTGCTGTCCACGCCGCCGGAGACGCCGCAGATGACCTCGCGGCTGCCGACTTCGGCTTTGATGCGCTCGATCATCTGGGCTTTGAATTCCTGGATGTCGAACTTGGCGAGCTGAGCACCGCTTTTAGTGAGGAAGTTCTTCAGGATGGCTGTGCCTTCGTGTGAATGCGTGACCTCGGGGTGAAACTGAATGCCCCAGCAGCGGTCGGACCATTTTAGGGCCACGGGCACGGCGTCTTCGTTGGTGGCAATGACTTTCGTCGTGTCGGCGAGGTTGGCGCAGGTGTCGCTGTGGCTCATCCAGACCTGGGACTCGTGCGAGATGCCGCTGAAGAGGTCTTCGTGGTCGGTGACGACTAGCTTGGCCGGGCCGTACTCGCGGGTGACGCCGGGCTTCACCGTGCCGCCGTGCTTGATATTGAGAAGCTGCATGCCGTAACACACGCCGAGCACCGGCACGCCGAAGGACATCAGTTTGTCGTAATCGACATCAGGCGCGTCTTGATCCGAAGTGCTGCGCGGACCGCCGGAAAGGATGATGGCACCGGGGTTCGTGAGCTTGGCCAGCTCCGCAGGCGGATAGAGGTGCGAGACGAAGCCCAGCTCGCGGACACGGCGGACGATGAGCTGGGAGTACTGGGAGCCGTAATCGAGGACGGCGACTTCTTGGGCGGTCATGAAAAGAAATGACGAATGGCTGAATGACGAATGACGAACCTAGTGGGCAATCAATGCGGCTCGTAGTTCACGGGTTCTTCGGTGATGACGACATCATGCGGGTGGCTTTCTTTGAGGCCACCGGCGGTGATGCGGACGAAGCGGGCTTTAGCGCGGAGTTCGGTGAGGGTGTTGGCACCGACGTAGCCCATGCCAGAGCGGAGGCCGCCCATGAGCTGGAAGACGACGTCGGAAAGCGGGCCTTTAAAGGGAACGCGTGCTTCGACTCCTTCGGGGACGAGTTTGCCAGAGCTGTTCTGGCCATAGCGGTCCCCTGCCCCTTTGCGCATGGCCTTGAGACTGCCCATGCCTCGGTATTCTTTGAAGGTGCGGCCCTGCCATTTGACCATGTTACCGGGGCTTTCAGCGGTGCCCGCAAGGAGGGAGCCAAGCATGACGCAATCGGCACCACCGGCGAGAGCTTTGACGATGTCACCGGAGTAACGGATGCCGCCATCGGCAATGACGGTGACACCGCGCGGGCGGCAGACTTCGGCGACTTCCTGCACGGCAGTGAACTGGGCCATCCCGACGCCGGAAATGATGCGCGTGGTGCAGATGGAGCCGGGCCCGACGCCGACTTTCACAGCGGAGGCACCTGCATTCACAAGATGCAAAGCACCGTCAGCGGTGACGACATTGCCAGCCACGATGGGAATGCCTGAACCGACTCTGGCACGAAGTCTTTCGATGACGGAAGCGACACGGGTGGTGTGACCTGTAGCGGCGTCGATGAAGAGGGCATCTGCACCAGCGGCGACGAGGGCGGCGCCGCGATCCGCACAGTCATCGCCGACTCCGACGGCGGCACCGACACGGAGCTGGCCGTTGGCGTCCTTGGCAGCGTGGGTGAAGGTCTGGCGCTTGGTGACATCCTGCTTGGTGATGAGACCTGCGAGTTTGCCGTTGGCATCAACGAGGGGAAGTTTCTCGATGCGGTGGGTGTAAAGGATCTTGAGAGCTTCCTCGTAGGAGGTGTTGGCGGTGCCTGTGGCGAGACGCTCCAGAGGTGTCATGATGGCGGAAACGGGAGTCGTTTCGTCTTCGATGTACCACATGTCACGACTGGTCACCATTCCGACGAGTTTCCCTTCAGGATCGATGACGGGGAAACCGCTGACCCCCTTGGTCTGCATCAGCCATTGCAATTCGCCAAGGGTGGTTCCCGGGCGAACGCTATGCGGGTTCTGGATTACGGTATTCTCGGAGCGTTTCACTCTCGCCACCTGCTCAGACTGGTA
>JBILPY010000199.1:0-7271 GCA_044373575.1 Prosthecobacter sp.
GCGAAGGCAAGACCAGATTTCTAGAATGTGTTTTCTGCCAAGGAACGGGCTGTGAATGAATCCTGAGAGAGGAAAGGACAGGGGCCCGTTCTCACCAGCCATCCGCACCCGATCATGACACGTACTATTCATCGCATCACCCACCTGGCGCTCACGCTCATCTCACTTTCCATGGCGGTCGGCGCAGAGGCCGAAAAGAAGATGCTGAACGTACTCTTCATCGGCAACAGTTTCACCGCCCGGCACAATCTCTCCACGGTGGTCAAAGCGATGGCAGAAGCGGGCGATCCTAGGCTGACGTTCAACCACGCGAAAATCATTTATGGTGGCCGCACGCTCAAGGATCACTGGCGGCTGGGCACGCAGAACATCGTCAAGCAATCGACACTCACCGAGGCCGAGGCAAAGGCCACGATCTCTGCACTGGAGAAAGCTGCCACGGACGATCCAAAGGACAAGAATGCCCAAAGCGCGCTCGCACGTCATCGTACACTGCTCCCGAAGATCGAAGCCAACCGGCAGCCCTGGGATATCGTCGTGCTCCAGTCCTACCGTGATGATGTCGAAGATGATCCCACCCCGTATGCCGAATATGCGCCGAGGTTCGCCGAACTCGCCAAAGCTCAAGGTGCGCGAGTGATTCTCTATGAAACCACGCCCACAACGCAGAACGACAAACCGGTGACCACCACGCCCGATGCAGCTCCCATCCTCGCCAAGGAGCGCGCAATCGCCGCTCTGGCCAGGAAGATCGACGCCTCCGTCGCTCCGATGGCGCTTGTGGCGCATCGCTGCCAGACCCAGCGGCCCGATCTGACGCTACGCTTCGTCAATGACGCGCATCTAAACCAGACCATGAGCTACCTCACCGCCTGCACACTTTACGCCGCGATCTTCGGCCAGAGCCCCGTCGGCCTGCCCATTGATTCCATCACCGACACCCGCCATTTTGAAGGCAAAAGAAGCGACAAGACGAAGGACCGCGATGGCAACCCCATCACCCGCAAGTTCTCCGATCAAGACCGCGCCGACCTCCAGCGCATCGCCTGGGAAGGCTGGTCAGAGTTTCAGAAGCTGCCGTGATGGTTTTGCCGAACTCCTGCCGTACTTCGCTCCATGAGACTCTGCCCTATCTCGTTGGGAGGAAGGTCATGAATGTGGCGCGAAGCGTTCTTTTCATGACCTTGATTGGCATCGTGACGATGCGCGGTGCCGACACGACTCAGCAGTCTCCGCCATCGGACGATGATGGCGCGATCCCGCAATCCGTGAATGAAGCATCGTTCGACGCACTGTTCGCGAGCTCGCCTTTTACACGCTCCCTGGGCGTTTCGGATTCGATCATCCTCACCGGTGTCGCACACATTGAGGGCGACGTCTTTGCCACGCTGCTCGACACAGAAACCATGCAATCTCAGGTGGTTTCCAAGGCGGCCAACATTCAGGGATGGCAGTTGGTCGGCGTCAGTGGGAATCCCGCCGAGTCCCGAACCTGGGCGGCCAAGATCCAAGTCGCAGGCGGGCAGGTCATCTCTGTCCGCTACCAAAAGCCGCCCACCAAACGCACCCGATCTGCGACGGGTGGCACCGGTTCCAGTGGTTCCAGCGGTGGTACCCCGCCTTTGAATTCGTCCCAAATGGCCGAAGCAAAGAGTGCCGCTGTGAACTACAAGGAAGGGTTCTCCTCGGATGGCTACCCCCGTCAGCCGCCGCCTGAGATGGTGGCCAAACTCTCACGCTTGAGCGTTTCGCAGCGCGAGGATATCAACCGACAAATGCTCGGCCTGCGTAACAAGGGTCTCGGCCTCGACGAACGCCGCAAGATCTACGAGAAACTCGTGGATCGTTCGACTCAGGAAAGGCGCTGACAGCCTCCATCAGAAAGAGTTGGAGGTTCTTGATTCAGGGCGCTTTTACCATGTCCAGGAGGCTGGGCAGGCTTTTCAGCGGGTCTGCGGAGGCTGAACTGGGGGCGGTGGTAGCAGCAGGGGTGGCTTCATCCGAGGACTTCAGGTAGCGGAGGAAGCGGCTGTCGGTGCTGAGGATGAGGCTGGTATCGGGAGTGATGACGGTTTTATAGGCCTCCATGGTCTTGAGGAACTCGAAGAGTTCGGCGGACTCGGGGCTGCCGTTGTAGGCTTTGGCATAGATTTCGGAGGCTTTGGCGTCGGCGGCACCTTCGACTTCCTGGACTTTGCGGTAGGCTTCGGACTCGATGAGTTTGAGGTCACGCTCGCGTTCGCCGAGGATTTTGGCGGCTTCGCCGGCGCCTTCGGATTTGAAACGCTCGGCGATCTGGGTGCGCTCGCTGACCATGCGCTGGTAGATGGTCTGGCTGACGGCGGGGGTGTAGTTGATGCGCTTGAAGCGGAGGTCCATGAGCTCGATGCCGAAGCCTTTCACTTTCGGGGCTGCGTTGGCGAAGATTTCTTTTTCGAGTTCGGCGCGGCCTTTGGTGATGGGGGGCATGGTGCCGAGACGGGCGTCGGCGATGGAGGCGACGGCTCCTTCGACGGCGGCTTCGCGGACGACTTTGCGATCCTTGGTGTTGCGGACGGCTTCGATGAAGTCGTGCCTGGCGATGACGTTGCGGGTTTCACTGCCGAGGATGTCGCTGAGGCGGGACTGGGCGGTGCGCTCGTCACGGAGGTTTTCGAAGAAGACGCGTGGGTCGCTGATGCGCCAGCGGGCGAAGCTATCGACGACGATGTAGAGCTTGTCCTTCGTGGGCATGTTTACAGGCGGGCCGTCCCACTCGAGCACGCGTTTGTCGAAGCGGTTCACATGCTGGATGAAGGGCGTTTTCACATGCAAGCCGGCGTCTTTGATGGTCTCGCCGACGGGCTTGCCGAACTGGGTGATGATGACCTGCTCTGTCTCGGCGACGCTGTACAAGCTGGCGCTGCCGATGATGTAGAGGGCGAACCCGGCGATGAGGATGAGGAGGGAGAGGGCGGGTTTCATCGTGCGGAAGGGGTGGCGGGTTGGACGTTTTTGGCCTGCTGGAGCTGCATCATGGGCAGGAACTGGGGGACTTTGTCATCAATGATGATCTTGCCGGGGATGGTGGGCAGGATCTGGGTGAGGGTTTCGAGGTAAATGCGCTTCTTGGTGACCTCGGGAGCCTTTTTGTATTCGGTTAGCATGGCGGTGAAGCGGGTGGCATCGCCTTCGGCGCGGTTGACGCGCTCGGTGGCGTAACCCTCGGCCTGGCTGATGCTCTGTTCGGCTTTGCCCCGGGCTTCGGGGATGACGCGGTTGTATTCGCCGTTGGCGGCGTTGATGGCGGCCTCGCGCTGCTGCTGGGCGCGGTTGACTTCATCGAAGCTGTCTTTGACTTCGGAGGGTGGGTTGACGTTGCCGAGCTGCACTTGATCGACGTGGACGCCCATGTCGAGGGTGCTGGCGATGAGTTGAAGGCGCTCGAGGGCTTTCACTTCCATCTCCTGGCGGCCGACGGTGAGAACTTCGTCGATGGTGCGGTCGCCGACGACCTCGCGCATGACGGACTCGGAGAGGTCGCGCATGGTGGCCTGAGGTTCGAGAAAGTTGAAGACGTAGGCTTTGGCATCGGAGATGTGGAACTGGACGACCCATTCGACCACGGCGGCGTTGAGATCGCCGGTGACCATGTTTTTCTCCAGCTCCATGTCATCGAAGTCCTGGTTGTATTGATACTCGTTCAGGGCTCCACGGGAACCGTAGCCGAACTCGAGCTTGAGCTGTCGCCGGGTCTCGACGGTGGTGACTTCGTCGATGCCAAAGGGCAGTTTGAAGTGCAGGCCGGGCTCGGTGGTGTTGAGGTATTTGCCGAAGCGCTGGACGATGGCGACGGAGTTTGCTGGGACCTGGTAGAAGCTGGAGAAGAGGCCGACGGCGACGACGAGGCCGATGACGCCGAAGAGGATCTTCACCGGATTTACACGGAAGTTAGCCGGATCAGGGAAGGGGAGGGTGGGACGGACTGACATGGCGTCAGGCTACTCGTTGTGGGGGGGAAGTCCAAAGCCAATGTCTTGCATGTCTGGAGCGCTCCCTGTAAATCCTGTCACATGATGCAAACCGCCGCGCTCGTCCTTTTTCTTTTGGCTCTGCTGATTTCCGGCGTGCTCGGCACGGAGACACGGCTGCTTTTTTTCTGGCCTGGGGCCATCCTGCTCGGTTTGGCGGGACTGCTGGCGGCACTACGCTGGCGGTTGCGGGTGTTTTTTCCGCCGAGTGACGTTTGTCTGGCTGCCACACTGGTCTTTGCCGTTTACATGATCGGGCGTGCGGTATTTTCGCCTGTGGCAGCGTATGCCCGGGAGGATGGAATCATCCTGCTTGGCTGCTTCGTCGCCTATGTGCTGACGGTGACAGCTGCGAGTCATCCGCGCTGGCGCATGGCCTGGATGTCGGTGCTGCTCTTGCTAGTGGTGGGAAATCTGGCGATGGGATCTGTGCATTTGTCAGGCAATTGGGGCTTTCATTTGGTGCCGCATTTTCTCCGGCCTGCGGAACCCGGGCGAATCGGTGGATTCTTCGCGAATGCCAATCATTTGGCCGCCTTTCTGTCCGTGGTTTTCTTTCTTTCGGCGGGCTGGTTGTGTTTTGGTCGTGGCGGTGCGGTATTGAAGCTGTGGCTGGCTTTTTGCTGTGTGGCGATGGCGGTGGGCGTGTCGCTGACGGTGAGCCGCGGGGCTTTGATTGGACTGGCCGTGGGGGGAGGAGTGTTTGCGGTGCTGGCGCTATGGATGGTGTGGCAGACGCAGAGGCATCTTTTTTGGAGCTTGCTCGGAGGTGGTCTGGTGATGAGCCTGCTGGCTGGAGGTGTGCTATGGAAGGTGAACGAGGAATATCTTAGAGACCGAGCGGAACGATTGACGATGACACAGGACATCCGCTTCGGCATCTGGGAGTCGGCGCTGGCGCAACACGCCGAGTCGCCCTGGATCGGCACGGGAGCGCGCACCTTCTACGATGGCAGTACTCGGCTAAGATCGGAGAAGCTGCCGCCCTGGGCCGCCGAACCACTTTTTGCTCACAACGAATATCTCCAGATGCTCGCTGACTATGGCCTAGTGGGGGCGGCCTCACTCGTGCTGCTGGTTTTGGCGCATGTGGCGAATGGCTTGCGCTACCTACGCTGGTTTGTGCGCGAGAGATTCCTCAACAGCGGGCGCGTGCTGAGCATGAATCTGGCTCTTTGCATCGGTGCCCTGGCAGGGTTGGTGGCCACGTTGACGCACGCGGTCTTTGAATTTCATTATCACGTGCCTGCGACGGCGCTTGTTGGGGCTCTTCTACTCGGGGTGCTGGCCAATCCGGGATTCGAGCAGATGGCCCGCCCCCAGCGACGCTTATTTGGCGTTCGCGTTCTCACCAAGGTAGCCCTCGGTGCGGCATCCCTCGCTCTAGTGGGCGGCGCTTGGTTTTTTGGGCGGGGGGATCTGGCATTTGCTCAGGCGAGGCTCGCCCTAGCGCGGAAAGATCAGCCAGCACTGCGGCAGCACCTTGATGACGCCGTGCGTCTCGATCCCACGAATGCGGAAGCTCACTACCAGCGGGCTCTCGCCGTGATGGATAGTTTCACGAAGCAGGATCTGGCTAAAGGGGCTGAGATATTAAAGCAAACTCAGGCAGATCTTGAGACAGCCATCGCGCTCAATGCAGAAAATCATCTCTACCACCTTGCCCACGCTGATGTCTGTGATGCACTGGGTCTCCATGAGGAGGCGTTAGCCAGTATTCACAAGGCGCTCGTATTAGCGCCAAGGCACGAGGAACCTCGTCTAGCCCTGGGTATTCATTGGCATCGCTTGTCCCAATGGGGAAGGGCCGAGTCGGCCTACCTTTGGGCCCGAGATGCACAGGCGTTGAACAAGGCTGGCACAGCGAACTGGCTGAGCAGCTATCGCCTCATGCTGCACCATTTGGCGATACAGCGCGGAGGGAGTTGAGCGGTGGGGCCGAAGAAGGGACTTTTAAAAAAAGATCTAAACGTGACAAAAAGCGTTTGCCTATTCCCCGATCTGTCCCAGAATGCGCACCCCCAGCCCCGACCTTCCCCCGAAGGTTAGCTGAAAAGAATCTCTCGAGATTCATTTTTCTATCGGAGCAGTGAACCGGAAAAACACTGTGCTCTCTCTGACTAACGCAGAGAAGGGTGCATTGTCTCCTCCAGTCCCATGCCCGGCGCGGCCATCTCAATTGGAACGGATTTTTTTAGACAACATGCCCACCATCAATCAGCTCGTCAGACACGGCCGCAAAGACAAAGCGGTGAAGTCGAAGTCGCCTGCACTTGCCAAGTGCCCGCAGCGCCGTGGCGTTTGCCTCCAGGTGATGACTCGCACGCCGAAGAAGCCCAACTCGGCTCTCCGTAAAGTCGCCAAAGTGCGCCTGACGAATGGATTCGAGGTCATCGCCTACATCGGCGGTGAAGGCCACAACCTCCAGGAGCACAGCATCGTGCTGGTCCGTGGCGGACGTGTGAAGGATTTGCCGGGTGTTCGTTACCACATCGTTCGTGGTACTCTTGACTGCCTTGGCGTGGACAAGCGTCGCCGCGGTCGTTCCAAGTATGGTGCTAAGCGCCCGAAAAAGGGTGCCGTTGCCGCTCCAGTTAAGGGCAAGAAATAAGCCCTGCTGATCCTCCCTGATTCTTTCCAAAACCCCACTCAATTCGATTATATGGCCCGCAGAAAACGCGTTTACGACAAAGAAGTCGTCAAAGATTCCCGCTACGACAGCGAGATCGTTGCCCGTCTGATCAGCCGCGTCATGGAGTCCGGCAAGAAATCTATCGCTGAGCGCATCGTGTACTCGGCCATCGATCTCCTGAATGAAAAGACCGAAACTGTCGATCCGCTGGAACTCTTCAATCGCGCTATTGAAAACTCCAAGCCCAAGGTAGAGGTGAAGGCCCGCCGCGTCGGTGGTGCCACCTATCAAGTTCCGCTGGAAGTCAGTTCCGCACGCTCCGAGTCTCTCGCCATGCGCTGGCTCGTCGCTTATGCTCGTGGACGCAAAGGGCAGCCAATGCACCGCGCGCTTGCCAATGAACTCAAGGAGGCCTCCCAGGGCCAGGGCTCGTCAGTTCGCAAGCGTGACGACGTTCACAAGCAAGCCCAGGCCAACCGCGCCTTCGCTCACTTCCGCTTCTAATCTAGAAGCGATTTCTTTTCCCGACACATCACACGTTTTTTAGTCCCAATGTCCAATCCGAACTCTCCCAACCGCGAATACCCCCTGGAGCGCACCCGTAACATCGGGATTTGCGCTCACATTGA
>JBILPY010000200.1:0-7234 GCA_044373575.1 Prosthecobacter sp.
CTCCATGCTGAACCACGGTACGTTATCATCCTCACCCACGTCAAAGATGCAGACGATGCCCGGATGCTTCAGCCGTGCCGCGGCCTGCGCTTCGCGATGGAACCGCTCACGCTCTTCCCCACCAGCAAATTGCGCCCGCAGCAGCACCTTCACCGCCACGATGCGATCCAGCCCACGCTGTCGCGCCCGATAAACCACGCCCATGCCACCTCGCCCGAGTTCCTCATACAACTCGCAGCCGGAGATGCGTGTCCATGGCGCAGTCGCTTCATCCTCATGCGGTGCATCGGCTTCGCTGAAAGTGATCTTGAAAAGACAGCGAGAGCAATGCCCGCCTGCGGCCAGCGAGCCCTGCAAAGGCCCGCCACAGGTGGCGCAGGGTTCGATGGTCGATTCAGTCATCAGGGAGTTAATCCGTATTCAGGGCTCAGCATTACACAAAAAGACCTCTGATGAATCTTGTGAAAAATTGTCGGTAAGCATGGCGGCCCAAAGCGGTGCTAACTTGTGCGGCATGTCACCGCGTGATTCTATGATGCATTGCATGAAAAAACTCATCGTCTGGCTGGCGTCGATGCCTGTCTTGCTCTCGCACGCTGCCTCGACGGTCGGAACCGCGCAGCCCGGCGTCTTCCGCCAGACGGATCTGGATGCGGGCGGATGGTTGACGGGGTTTGCCTCGCATTCGAACGGGCGGCTTTATGCGCGGACGGATGTGGGCGGGGTGTATCGCAGTGATGATCAGGGTGCGGGCTGGCGGTTTCTTTCGGGGGAGATGAACTCCTCGGCGGGGCTGTTTGTGCAAGGTTTGGCGGTAAGCGAGGGCTCGGCGGACGTTGTTTATCAGGCGGTGGGCACGAGCTACTCCTCCACAGACGCGAATCGCGGCGTGTGGCGCACGACGGATGGTGGCACCACATGGACGCAGGTGCTCAGCGGCGTGCTTTTTTCCGGCAATGACGATCTGCGCTGGCAGGGCGAGTGCCTGTCCATCACGCCGGGATCGGGCGATCAGGAAATCTTTGCCATCAGCCGGAAGAACGGCCTCTGGCGCAGCACGACGGGCGGCGGCGCGGGGACGTGGAGCAAGCAGGGCGGCACGTTGTTTGATGGGATGATCGGGCATGTGGTGCAGATGAATCCGGCATTTCCGAATGACATCTTCGTCGGCGGTGTGAAGGACACGGGCACGAGCGCTCTTTACAAAGGCACGCGTGGCAGCGGTGGCAGTATCACCTGGAGCGCGGTGACGGTGAACGCGGCGACGACCTCCGTGACACGTCTGGCGAGATTGCCGAGTGGCGTGATGTTTGCCGCCGTGCAGGACGGGGCGAACAATCGCTTCTACAAATCCGACGCGACAGGCACGACATGGACAAACATCACCACGACCGTGCTCGGCGGACTCACGGCGAATGGTCCAGTGGGCATGTGCCATGTGCTGCGCGATGGCGTGACGATCGTGCTCGGATGGATCGGCGGTCCGACACGCAAAAGCACCAACGGTGGCACATTGTGGAGCACGCTGCCGCTCACGATCACTGGCACGCGACCCGCAGCGATGCTGACGAGCGACACGAGCCCCGGCTGGTCGCGTGGATCGCTGCATCAAGATCCGCTGGATGCAAACCGCTGGTATCTGCCGAATGGTTTTGGCCCCTTTGTGAGCACGGATGCGGGATCGACGGTGAGCTACATGACACGCGGCATCGGCGAGGTGGTGACGTGGAAGCCTTCATGGCATCCCAATGACCCGCAGCGTGTTTACATGCCGGCGGCGGACTTGATCGGCTTCATCACTACCGATGGCAGCGAGACGGGGCTCGCACCGCGAAATCCACGCCGCAGCCTGCCGGTGACATTTGGCAATGTGGGCATGACTTACGCCATAGAGGCGCTGGTGGGTCCGGTCGCCGGAAATGCCGCGCCGAAGGTGTATTTCGTCGGCGGATCCTTCTTCGGGCCGAACGCAGGCCGTGCGTCTATTGTGACGACGAGTGATGATGGCGTGAATTGGTCGCTGGTGCATGTCGCAGGCGTCACGGGCACCGGTTTGCCAGCCGGGAGTGAGATCATCAGCGGCTGCGTGGCTCCCGATGATGCGAATGAGATCCTCGTGGCCGTTCACGACACCGCGAACACAAACTCCGGCATCTACCGCAGCACGAATGGCGGCGTGGCCTTCACGAAATCGACCGGCGTGCCGGCAGGCGGCAACTGGGGCGATGAGTTCAGCCACTTCGTTTTCATGGAAGCTGATGCGAGCAATGCGGCGCGGCGTTTTGCGTGGCTGAACGGTGTCGGTTTTCTCATCTCCAATGATCGCGGCGTGACGTGGGCCAGCGCGGGGCACTCCAGCGGCGGCCCCAGCAACACGAAGCTCTACGATTGGAACTCGTGGGGCTATTTTGTCCGCGATCGCGCGACGGGTCGCCTGTGGTTCGGTGGCACGAGCGGCCATCTCGGCCTCGCCTACTCGACGAATAACGGCACCAACTGGACCTACCTCGACACGCCGTTTTCCAACACCGGCTTTTCCGAGATGCGTGCCATTGATGCGCACAACGGGCAGGTCCTCGTGTGCGGAAAACGCTTCGGCGATGCCGCATTGAAAATCTACTACTCGAACGACAACGGCGCGGTGTGGCATGAATGCACGAAGGCTGGTCATCGCCTGCCCAACACGACCTACGTCGCGCTGAATCCGCATCAGCCCGGCCACTTCTGGGTGGCCACGAATGGCCGCTCGTATGCACGCTTCACGCCGGGAGCCTTCGGAGCCTGGCAGCAGCAAAACTTCACCTCGCTCGCGCTGAATGCCCCCGCGATCTCCGCCACCACCGCCGATCCCGATGGCGACGGACAAAGCAACGACTTCGAATTCACCGCCGGTCTCTCGCCGCTCGATCCGCAGTCCCGTTTTGTGCAAGCGATGCAAACCGTGCCCGGCCAGCCCGAGCAGATGCGTCTGCAAATCGCCCCACGCCTCACCGACCGCACCTACGTCATCGAAAGCAGCCCCACGCTCGGCGTTTCGGCGAACTGGCAACCCCTGACCAACTTCACCACGAGCGACGCTGGCAACACACGCACCATCACCGACCTCAGCGCGACCGGAGTGGCGAAGTTTTACCGCGTGCGGATTACGGGGCCGTGAGGGGGCAACATGCTGCGCGTTAAAAAGTCCTCGCCCCTGCTTTCTCCTTCCCATCTGTGTCTGCGCCAGATAGCTCTATGGCTGAAATTCAACCCGGAGGACTCCATGAACCCAGAACAAATCAGGAAAGTCGTCACCCTCAACGTGGCCTTTTGGGCTGCTGCCATCGCATTTCCGTATGTGGCAAGATTGCTGCCGACGGCGTCAGGAAGTCCGCCGAAGTTCTACGAGCTGCTGATGCCGCTGATTCAGATCATGCTGGCGGTGGCAGCGTCATTCATGGTCAAATCTGCACTCAGCCGAGCCTCGGGGTCGGCTAGATGATGTCACCGACTACATTTTTCCTGTAATCCCTCCCGGCGGATGCGGTGAAAGGAGAGCATGAGCCGCTCTTTTGCCTGCCTGTTAGCCTTTTCATCCTTCATCTTCCCTCTGCTGGCCACGGCGCAGACGCACATGGCGTGGGTCCAGCGGACGGATGTTGGCAGCCCAGGGAAGCGGAATTCGGCGGCGATGGCCTATGATGAGGCCCATGAGGTGACGCTGCTGTTCGGCGGCTACTTGGGAGCAACCAGTGGCACGCAGGTTATGGCGAATGACCTCTGGAAATACGATGGTGTGCAGTGGACGCAGATGACCGTCACTGGCACCCTGCCTCCGCCGATGCCAGAGGCATCCATGTGCTTCCATCCGGGGCTTCAGCGCACGTTGCTGCATGGCACCTCCGATGCGTATGTCGAGCAAATGATGTGGTCGTTCGTGTTTGATAGCGCGACCTCCGGGCATTGGCAGGTGGAGAGCACCGATGGGCCGGTCTGTGATCAGGTGGCCATGGTCTATGACTACAGTCGGCAGGTGCTCGTGCTCATGGGTGCGGGCTCCACGGTATATGTGCCAGGTGTGCAGACCTGGGAGTGGAACATGACGACGTGGACACGCAAGGCGGACGCACCTTATTCTCAATCCGACTATGCAGGGAGGCCGTTCCTGCCAAGCCTTGGCTACCACGCGGCTTCAGGCAAAATGCTGCTAGTCGATGATGAGGCGCTGACGACAAGCGGGGCGAACGAGGTGAGCCGTGTCTTCGCTTTTGATGGCACGAGCTGGACTCTTCAAGCGCTGACGAATGGCCTCGCTCCGCCGCTGGGGGCTTATTTTCGCAACCGAGGCCGCAGGCTGGCCTACGATCCCTCACGACAGAGGCTTGTGGCCGTGGATAGCACGTCATCATATGACTTTGATGGAACGTATTGGCGCACCTTTGGGCCATCGCTGAATTCACCCAATGGCCCTGGTCAGGCGAATGGGCTGACTTCGCTACGCGCTGCCTCGGTGGCCTTTGATAAGAAGCGAAACATCCTCGTGCGCTTCGGTGGTCAGGATGCGGTGTCGCTGGGAGCCAGCTACTCCTCGTATGAGGAGACCTGGGAGCTGCGAAGGACGAACACCGCGATCGTGCTTGTTAACCCTGTCATCGGCATCCCGAGCCCGTTCATCAAATGCGTGAATGAATCACTCCAACTCCATGTGCTGGTGGACATCGGCAATGGGCCCAGTACCCACACGGGCATCATTTATGAGTGGTTCAAAGACGGCCTGCCCGTGCCGCCTGCGCCGGGCCAGTCATGGCTGTATTTGAGGGACTTCCTCACCACGGCCGACACGGGTGTGTATCAGGCGCGGTGCACGGACACCTGGGGCAATCGTGTGGAGTCTGATCTGCTGCCAGTGCATGTTTTTGATCATTCACAAATCACACAACAGCCGCAGAGCCGCCGCCTGATCCCTGGTGAATCCTTTGCTCTGCAAGTGGCCTACAACTCGTCTCTGCCCGTCACGGTGAGCTGGAAAAAAGACAACGTCCTCATCCCTGGCGCGAATAGCCTGATCTACACGCGCAGCAATGTGACGCTGGCCGATGCGGGCGAGTATCGCGCCACGATCCACAGCCGATGCTCCGAGCCCGTCAGTGAGCCCGCTGTGATCAGCGTGGGGCCGCGCATCGTCACCGAGCCGAGCTTTCCTGCCAATCCAGGTGCTGGCACTGCACCCGTCACCATGACGGTCACGGGCGATGGCGCAGGCTCGCTGACGGGCACCTATCTCGTGGGTGCTGACCCCACGGAGCACGCATTGCGAGTCGCGCCAAATGATGTGGCCAATCCACGCCCGATGGCCTTCACCTGGCGCTTTGAAGGCATGCCGATCAGCAATGGCACGAAATACACGATCACGAACACCAGCGTCACCAGCTCCCTGCAAATCAACCTGCCCGACTATGAAGATGAAGGCCGCTACGATTGTCTCGTCACCGATGCGAGCGGCCCCGCGTATGCAAAGATCACACAGCAGCGCGAGCTTTTGCTAAACCCACTCGCGCCACCTTACCTGACCGTGTTGCAAGGGCGCGGCCCCGATCCGCGACGCGAGGCGGGCATGGTCTATGATAGCCTGCGCGGCAGGACGGTGCTCTTTGGTGGTGAGTGCTACGGAGTGAATCCACGCTCTGGAAACGCCAACCCTCAGCTCTATCAGTCGAACGACACCTTTGAATGGGACGGCCAGGTTTGGATCAAACGTAACCCCGCCACGCGACCACCCGCCATGACGAACTTCGGCATGGTCTATGACAGCTACCGCGGCCGCACGGTGCTCTTTGGTGGGCACAAATACACGCCCCCAGATTTCATCAATGGCACGCAGGTGATCACCAATGACCTGTGGGAATGGGACGGCGTGAACTGGACGCAAATCACGCCACCCTCCTCGCCACCTGCACGCACATTGCCCGTGATGTGCTTTGATACGGTGCGCCGTGAGACGCTCATGATCGGTGGCAGCTCCCTCAATCCCGAACCCCTCGACTACTACGGCGCACGCAAGATCCTCTGGGCTTGGGATGGCACGCAGTGGACGCAGCGCGGCAGCCTGCCCAATGGCAACAACGCGCCCTACGCGACAGCCGGCAATACGTTCACCTTTGATGAGCAGCGCGGCGTCGCGGCCATGTTTGGAGCCTTTGGCGACAACCAAAACCCCGTGTGGGAATGGAATGGTGCCGCGTGGAGTCGTGTGCTGCCGCCGAACGACTATCGCATCACCAACTCAGGCACGGGCAATGGCACGCCCTTCTACGATCCCGTGCGGCGCATGATCAGCATGAGCATCGTCGGCAACAACTTCTCACCCGGCTACGAGAACGGCACCTCCTTCCTCGCGTGCTGGAATGGCAGCAGCTTCATCCGCGGCAGCACCAGCGTGATCGACGATGTGACAGGCATCCCGCCCGCCATCGGCGACCAAGTGCCCGACCCGAGTCGCGGTGACATGACCGCCTACGACACCCGCCGTCGCTGTCTCGTGTGGTTCGACATGGTCGGTCTCTTCCTCAACAGCGGCACGCCACCTTCCACACGCGAGATGCACTTCAGCGCCAAGGCCAAGCCCGTTCATCTGCCTTTGGAGGTCTTCTTTTCGCCGAATCAAACCATCCAAATGCGTGTCATCAGCGCCGGGCAGAGGCCGCTTTCCTACCAGTGGTTCAAAGGCGCTACCTCGCTCATCGACGATGCCCAACTCGCCGAAGTCACCAGTGGCAGGCTAACGATCAACAACATCGCCGCCACCAATGCAGGCACCTACAGCCTGCGCATCACCAACGCGATGAACCAAGTCTTCACCCGCGACGTGCGGCTCAGTGTGCAGCCCGATGGCGTCGCCACCGCCGTGCAGGGCGCGGGCCTTGTCCTCAGCTGGCCCGGAGCCACCGGCATCCTCGAAACCGCCCCAGCTCCGAATGGTCCCTGGACCACGATCTATGGCGTGAGTCCGCCGTATAACGTGGCCATGGATGAATCACGGCGCTTTTATCGCGTGAGGTATCCGTGAGGTCAAAGACCCAGCGCCGCCGCCAGCGCCTGCATCTCCGCTTTGACCATGCTGTCGTCACGCAAGCCAGCAGCCACCTCCTCGCGCACCATCGCTCGATAATCCGCGCGTAGCCGATGCACCGCAACGGCCACACTGCGGGCTGCGACACCCATTGTTTCACCCGCCGCCTCGTAGTCACCTGCCTTG
>JBILPY010000012.1:0-23662 GCA_044373575.1 Prosthecobacter sp.
TGGTTGCCAAAGATGGGCTATGCCGTGGTCGTCGTCTTTGTGGTTTACCGCATCGTCACGATGATGCAGGGCATCTACGCGCCGATTTTGCAGATGGTGGAATGATGCACGAGGCTTGCAGACACGCGGCGGACCTGCTTTAAACACTAAGCCGCAGGGAAAAATGCTTTACGCGGCCCTCGGGATGAGCCAAGTGTTCGCTCGAACATAAATCATACCTCACACGACCATGGCCAAAGCCCCCAAAGAATCCTCCTCCGAGCCCGCAACGAACAAAGTCGCCGAAGCCCGCGCGCGCAATCTCGATCTGGCCATCCAGCAGATCCAAAAAGACTACGGCGAAGGCTCCATCCTCCGCATGGTCGGCGATCACAAGGTCGATGTGGCCGTCATCCCGACCGGCAATCTGCTGATCGACCAGGCGCTCGGCGTCGGCGGCTTCGCACGCGGTCGTGTCGTCGAGATCTATGGGCCGGAGTCTTCGGGCAAAACCACCCTCACGCTCACGGTCATCGCACAGGCTCAGAAGGCAGGCGGTTTGGCCGCTTTCATTGATGTCGAGCATGCGCTTGACTCGAACTACGCCCGCAAACTCGGCGTGAAGATGGACGAGATGCTTGTCTCACAGCCCGGCTCTGGTGAGGAGGCGCTGCGCATCTGTGAGACCCTCGTTCGCTCGAATGCCCTCGACGTCATCGTCATCGACTCCGTGGCCGCCCTCGTCACCCGTCAGGAACTCGAAGGCGAGATCGGCGACAGCACCGTCGGTGCCCAGGCCCGCCTCATGAGCGCCGCCTTGAGAAAGCTCACCGCCATTATCAGCAAGGCCCGCACCTGCGTCATCTTCACCAACCAGATCCGTGAAAAGATCGGTGTCATGTTCGGCAATCCCGAGACGACCCCTGGCGGCAAAGCGCTCAAGTTCTATGCCAGCGTCCGCGTCGATATCCGCCGCATCGGTGCCATCAAGAGCAGCGACGGCACCGTCACTGGCAACCGCACCAAGGTCAAAGTGGTGAAGAACAAGCTCGCCCCGCCCTACACCGAGGCCGAGTTCGACATCATGTACAATGAGGGCATCTCCAATGTCGGCTCCATGCTCGATCTGGCGATGGAGTTCGAGATCCTCCAGAAGCGCGGTTCCTGGATCAGCTACAAAGGCAGCCAGCTCGCCCAAGGTCGCGATGCCGCCAAAGAAGCCCTGAAGAATGATGCAGCTCTCTACGCCGAGATCGAGAAGGCGGTGAAGGACAAGCTGGCCGAAAAAGGCGGCGTGGTCCCCAGCGGTGGTGCCGAGGAATGATCGAACCACTCTCTTGTTGTTAATGTTCTTTGTTTTTCCCGGTGGGTTCGCCCACCGGGTTTTTGTTGGGTCAGAATGCCTTCACGCTGACCTCCAGGTAGGCAAAGTCGGTGTCGCCAGGGCGCACCGTGTTCTTCGTGAAGTCACCCGGGATGAAGTGAGCGTAGCCGAGGATTGCCTCGATCTTCGACGTCATCTGCCAGCGAGCGCGCATGTCGAACTCATGCCCCACGAAGCTGCCGCTTTTGCCAGCGCGATCCCGCGCATCGGCGGTGTTGAGGCGGTCCATATCGCTCGCCAGCCAATACCAACTGTAGCCCAGGTCCATGCGCAGCATCTTCGTCGGTTCGAGCTCCAGACGTAGCTTCGGAGCGCTGATGTTCTCAAACTGGAAGTAGTCGTTTGCTGACCAAGGCCGAGCGAAGCCAAAGAAGCGCTCGAAGCGGTTGTCCTCCACATCGCTCGGATCACGATCCCCACTCGCGTAGCCGTAAAAGGCGTTCAGCCGCGGCTTCCAGGCGGAATCGAAGCTGTAGCCGATCTCAATGTTGCCGCCATACGCCTCCATATCGCGGGAGCCACTGCGGCCCGTTTGATAAATCAGATCAAAGTCAAAGTCGAAGTGCGTCCCAGGAATTACGCCATAGCCGCGCAACCCCGGTGAATGCACAAGCCGCTCCGCCACCGCCCCATGGGCCGACTGATTCAGCGCCAGATAAAACGGCTCCAGGGTGATCACGTCCGACCACCCGCGCCAGTGGCCGATCACCCCATACATCCACTGCTGCTCCACAGGCCGGTCCCACTCATACTTGTTCCGGTTCAGCGGCTGCACCGCCAGCAGATCAATCTGCCAGTCATTGCTCTCCTGCCCCAGACTGCCGTGGAAGCCCTGGAAAGTATTCGCCGTGTTCCGCCACTGGTTGTTCCCGATCAGACGACGGTCGAGAAACTCAAAATTATGAATCCCGTAGCGCAGGCTCAGCGGGCGGGCATTTCCCAGCGCATCACGACCCAGCGCCTCATCAAAAAACAGCTCCCCGTAGAGCCGGATGATCTCGAACTCGTTCACATCCCGCGTGTCCCGCTCATACTCGCTGTGGTAGCGGCGTGAGTCTTGCATCTCCACGGCGAATCGGAAGGGATCGAGCACATCATGCACCGCCAGATACGCCCGGGTGCGATGCAGCAGCGGCTGATCCAACCCGGCGCGACCCCGGCGGATGTCGTCGTCCCGATACTCATATCGGAAGCGGTAATCGAGCCCGAGATCGAGCCACTCAGCCTCCTTGAGCCAGTCGATCCCCGTGTCCTGCGCATGGCGCGCATACTTCGGCAGATCAGGATCACGCGTCGTGCTGTAGCTGCTTGGCGCACGGTAAAAAGTCTCAGCTGAAAAAGCGGAGACCGCGAGGAAGAGCGGCAGAAGTCTGGAAAACACGAAGGGGCGGAAACGAACCCCGTCCATGCCATGCTACATTTCATCGGCAAGAAATTCGTGCTCGCGGACGATTCAGCGCCCTGCCATTCTGCGCCCCCCGACATGAAACCCATCGCCGCCACCTCACTAGCCCTTTTGTTTGCCATCACCGCGTCCGCTGCGACTGACTGGGGCCGCTTCCGTGGGCCAAATGGTACCGGTTTGGCGGAGACCACCGGGCTGCCCGCCACGGTAGATGAAAGTACGACGGCCTGGAAAGTGCCGATGGGTAAGGGCTGGTCCTCGCCAGCTCTCTGGGGAAACATGGTCGTCGTCACTGCCGAGACAGACGCCAGCAAGCGCGCGGTGATCGCGCTTTCCGCTGCGGATGGCAAGGAACTCTGGCGTCATGAGGAGAGCTTCGTCCCGCACAACCTTCACAAGACCTACAACACCTTCGCCAGCAGTTCCGCCTTCATCGACGCCGAGCGTATTTATATCAACTGGAGCACCGGCACGACCATCCAGGCCATTGCGCTTGATCACACGGGGAAGCTGGTTTGGAAAAACGAACACGTCGCCGACTACATCCACGAACACGGCACCGGCATCTCGCCCGTCGTTTCTGATGGCATCATGATCGTGCGCAGCGAGTTCGACTGGCAGCGAGACGGCAAGATCTACACCGAAATCCCTGAGCAGCAGAAGTGGAAGACCTGCTTCGTCGGCCTCGACGCCAAAACCGGCAAACAAGTCTGGAAAACCGAGCTGCCGAACTGCCTGAACACCTTCTCCACCCCCGTGGTGCATGAGCTGAAGAACGGCAAAAGGGAGTTCATCTGCGCGAACACCGGCAGCGGCGTCATGGGCATCGACGTGACCACGGGCAAGATCAACTGGCAGCACAACCCCGGCTACAAACAGCGCAGCCTCGGCTCCGGCGTGCTGAGCGATGAATTCTACTTCTGCACCTTCGGCACCGGCGGCGGTGTGAAGGAAATCGCCGCGCTGGACCTGAAGAGCGGCAAGCCCGTCTCCGTGCCCTTCGATATTCCCAAAGGCCTGCCCTACGTCCCCTCACCTCTCGTGATCGGCGAGCACATGTACCTCCTCGGCGATGGCGGCATCCTCCGCTGTGTGGAGTTCAAAACAGGCAAAGTGATCTACGAAGAGCGTGTCGAAGGCACCGCCGGCAGCGCGAAGTTCTTCAGCAGCCCTGTCGCAGCCGATGGCAAAATTTTCTGCGCCAGCCAGCAGGGTGATCTCATCGTCATCAAAGCCGGTCCGAAGTTCGAAAAACTCGCTGCCAGCAAGCTCGACGGCCCGGTGAACTCCGTCCCCGCCATCGGTGACAAACACCTCTTCGTCCGCACAGCGAACTCGCTCTACAGCATCGGTGCCAAAGGCCAGCCGGTGCCGTAATTTACCCGCGCTTCCAGACCGCCCAGCATTCGGGCGGGCTGGCGCTGCGATTGATGGGGCGGAGGAGCTGGGCTTCGAAGGTCTTCGGAGAAAGTGCGGCGGCCCATTCGCCGATGGCGCGTTGTTCGTCGTTGCCGCCATCGTGGCCGGGATAGACGGCGATGGTCAGCAGCCCGCCGAGCTTCAGCAGATCCAGCGCGGTGGTGATTGCGCTGAGCGTGGTCTCGGTAAGGGTGATGATGCTTTTATCCGAACCGGGGAGGTAGCCGAGGTTAAACATGATGGCGTTCAGCCGCCCATGCCATTCGGTGGGCAGTTGCTCGCGCATCATTTCGTGGCCGGAATGGATCACGGTGGCATTCGCGACACCGGCTTCAGTCAAACGACGCCGCGTTTCCAGCACAGCGGCTTCCTGGACATCAAAGGCCCAGACGCGTCCGGTTTCGCCAACGAGCCGTGCGAGAAAGAGCGTGTCGTGGCCATTGCCTGCTGTGGCATCGATCACGGCATCGCCAAGGCGCACGCGATCCTCCATAAGCAGATGCGCCCAGCGCACGGCCGAGGGCAGGCCGCCGCAGGAGCTGGCGAGTCGAGGTGGCTGAGAGGTGTCTGTCATGCGGCCTGTCGTATCCGGTTTCAGCGATGGCCGCAACCCGGACCAGAAATCTTGCCAGACGCGGCATCCGCGCTTCTTTGGAAACCATGACGATCACTCTCAACGGCACGAAGCGCGAATTCCCCGGCCCAATGACTATGCCCGACCTGCTCGCGGCCGTGGACCTGGCGGGCAAGCCAGTCGTCGTGGAGCACAATCAGACGGCGCTGCTGCCGCGCGAAATCGCGACGACGGTGGTGAATGACGGCGACGTGATCGAGATCGTGCAAATCACTGCCGGAGGCTGATGCCATGGTGAAAAATGTGATAATACTCCTGCTCGCGGCAGCGCTGACGGCGGTGCTGTGGGTGGAAAACCGTCCAGCTCCTCCGCCGCATCCGGTGAAAGCTTTGCTGGAACAGACTGCCACGAATCCCGAACTCGCCGGTGCGGCCATCGGTTTCTGCCTGCTGGACCCGAAAGGGAAGATCATCGTAGATCATCAGGCGCACACGGCTTTTATCCCGGCTTCGAGTCTGAAGACGGTGACCACGGCGACGGCGCTGGAGAAATGGGGACCGGACTTTCGGCTGGAGACGCGTGTCATGGCCTCTGCTCCGATGCTGGAAGGTGTGATCTCGGGAGATGTAGTGATCGTCGGGGGAGCCGATCCGATGCTTTCCCTGACGGATGTGGAGAGCTGGGCCGCCACGCTGAAGGAGCGAGGGCTGAAGCGCATCACGGGCCGCATCCTCGGCGATGGGCGGCTTTTCAAAGGCAGCATCTACGACGACTTTTGGAACTGGGGAGACATCGGCAATGGCTTCGGCAGTGCCGTCAGCGGGCTGAATCTGGAGCACAACCGCTACGCCGCCGTTTTTCGTGCTGCGGCGCAGGTCGGAGCCCAGGCGGAGTTCCTGGGCGCGCGGCCACCGGTGCCGGGCATCACTTGGAAAAACGAGACGATCACCGGCCCGGCGAGCTCTGGAGATGGCGTGATGATCCACGGCGGGGAAGCGACGGGCGTGGTGCATTTCCGCGGCACGGTGCCGCTCGGGCAGCCGGAGTTTCAGGTGCTCGGCGCGGTGCCAAATCCCGAACTTTTTACCGCTACCGCCCTCCGTGAGTTACTGCGGAGCGAGGGGATCGAGGTCGTGGGCGAGGCCGCTCCCGTGGGTAAAGCCAAGGCAGGCGAGGTGGAGCTGATCAAACATGCCTCGCCCAGCTTGCAGGAGATCGTGACCAGCATCCACGCCACTTCGGACAATCACGAGACCGAGTGCCTCTTCCGCCTGCTGGGGCTGCGCGAAAACAAGCCCGCCGATGTCGTGATCCGCGAGCATTGGAAGGCGCGGGGGCTCGACTTCTCCGGCCTGCGGATGGAGGACGGCTGCGGGCTGGCACGGGCGGATTTCATCACGCCACATGATTTGGCGAAGCTGCAATTTCTGGCCGGTTCGGGGCCGCAGGGCGTCATCTTTAAAGACTCCCTGCTAAGCAAAGACAGCCTGCGCTGGAAGGGCGGCGCGATGTCCAGCGTGCGCTCCACGACGGGTTTCCTCACGACAAAGAAGGGCGAGCAGTTCTGCTTCGCCTACCTCGTGAACCATTACGCGGACAGCGCGCCCGTGAATGCCTTACGGGAAGCTTTGCTCGCGGCGATTTTAGCGTTGCATTGAGCGGTGAATTTTGGTGCAGTGTCTGACGCCTGCCCCCCATGACTTCTCGATTCGCACCTTCGCGCCCTGTGGGGCTATGTATTGGCATTGTGATCACAGCCGCTCTGGCGTGGTGGTTGGCAGGACCCGACATGGAGGAAAGTTCGTCTTCGAGTCCGGGGAAAAACAGCCCAGCGGCGGTGGCCAAAGTCGAGCCGGTGGCAGCACCGGTCACCTTCAGCGCGCCGGGGGCTCCACGCTGGGAGGAACTGGAAAAGCTGCCTCCGGTGGTGGTGACGCTGAGTCCGTTTCAGGAGCGGCTAGTGAAGAACGCGGTGATGCTGGAACGGCGGGAGATCGAATCGCGGGCAGGTGAGCCCGCACGTGAAATGCGGCTTTGGCGCACGAGCTTCAAATACCCGCTGGTGCGTGAAGAGGTCTGGCTACGGGCGGACAATCAGGGGCGGCGACTGCCGGTGCGGCGGGAGTTTTCCGTGGCGGACCATGCGATGGTGCAGTTCCCAGCAGAGGCGACGAAGGCGCAGATCGAGGCCTGGACAAAACGGCATGGATTTTATGTGCGGCAGTCTTTGAAGACAGCTCCGGTCTATCTCATCGCGGCAGCAAATGGAACGCTGAGCACGGCGGACGCGATCATGGGTGCATACCGGCAGGCTTTCCCCCAGGCGGCGGCTCAGAAAGGCACGGCGGAACGGGATTACCTCGTTTTCCCGACGCTCTTCCCCACGGACACGAGCTTTGCCCAGCTCTGGGGTTTGCATAACACGGGGCAAACCAGTGGCATAGCGGATGCGGACATCGACGCGCCAGAGGCCTGGGACATCACGACTGGTTCGCGCGAGGTGCTGGTGGGCGTGATCGACACGGGCGTGGACCGGTCGCACCCGGATCTGCTGGCGAACATGTGGACGAACCCGCACGAGATCCCAGGGAACAGCATCGACGACGATGGCAACGGCTTCATCGATGACACGAACGGGTGGGACTTTTTCGCCAATGACAACAACCCCACCGACGAGGAAGGCCACGGCACGCACTGCGCGGGGACGATCGGCGGCGTGGGCAACAACGTGACCGGGGTGACAGGCGTGTGCTGGCAGGTTTCCATCGTCGGGCTGCGCTTCCTCGGGCCGAGCGGCGGCAGCACCTCAGACGCTATCGAGGCGGTGAATTACTCCCGCGATCTCGGCGTGGATCTGACCTCGAATTCGTGGGGCGGCGGCGGTTTCAGCGGCCTGCTGCAAACAGCCATCGCCAGTGCCGGTGCGGCAGAGCAGCTCTTTATCGCAGCGGCGGGGAATGATGGCTCGAACACGGATCTCTCACCACAGTATCCAGCGGGCTACGCCCTGAACACGATCGTGTCCGTGGCATCGAGCACGAGCTCGGATACGCGGTCGAGCTTCTCGAACTATGGCGCGACGACGGTGGATCTGGCCGCGCCGGGTTCGTCGATTTACAGCACGGTGCCTGGCTCCTCGTATGCGACTTACAGCGGTACATCAATGGCCACGCCGCATGTCTCGGGCGCGGTGGCTTTGCTGAAAAGCATCGCCCCGCTGATGACGGCGGAGGAGATCAAAACGCGGCTACTGGACACGGTTGATCCCGTGACCGCCTTCGCCACAAACACGGTCTCAGGTGGGCGGCTAAATGTGGCGCGCCTCATCGAAGAATCTGCCGGACCGAGGCCGGTGATCACGGTGACGACCATCACGGAAGAGGGCGGCAATGGCGATGGCATCAGCAATCCGGGCGAGTCGCTGGCGTTGCGCTTCACGGTGCTGAATCGTGGCAGCGAGCCCGCGCAGAATGTGGTCGCCACCCTGAGCACTCTGACCAGCCCATCCAGTTTTACGATCACGCAGAGCCAAGTGAATGTTGGGACGCTAACGACGGGCCAGTCGGTGCAGTCAGCCACGCCGTTTCGCATCAGCTCGCAGTCGAATCTCGCCACGCCGCTGGTGGAGGAGTTTCTCATCACGCTGCGCCATGGCTCGCCGGTGCAAACGAGCGAACATCGTGTGAGCGTCTATCTGCACACCTCCGCGCGGCTGGAGGGAAAAGTCGCCGATGCTGGAGATGGCACACCTATCGCCGGAGCGACGGTGCAGGTCTCCGGCTCGGGCAGCTTCACCGCCACGAGTGGAACGGATGGCCGCTATGCCGTGATCGTGACCGATGGCGTGTATGAAGTGCGGGCGTCGGCGAATGGCTATGTCACCTCCGCGCCTTCACAGCTCAGCACGCCGCCTGGACGCAGCGGGCTGGACTTCTCCCTCGGCGTGCCGCAACTCGGGCTCACACCTGTGGAGCTGACGGAAACAGTGTACTCGGGGCGCACGGTGACGCGCACGGTGGAGATGCGGAATCGCGGCACCGCGCCGTTGGAATGGTCACTGGAACTGGTGAATGGACAGCTCATGGGTTCGGCCTGGCAGCCGATGACCACACTGCCAGCTGTGGAAGTGCCCGCGCATACGGCGTCTCCCGACACGGGCATGGCGGCGGATTTTAAAAGCCAAGATCTCGTGACTCTGCCCGCCGTGGAAACACCGATGGGCGCTCTCACGGGTGTGACGGTAGGAGCGGTGAGCACGTCGTGGGATCGCTCCACGCTGCTGGGAGATTTGCAGGCGCGGGGGGCGGAGATCGTGACGCTCACGCTGCCCTTGTCGGAGTCTGCGCTGGCTGAGGTGGAGGCGGTGATCGTGGATGACTCCATCGCGAATTTCAGCACTGCGGATGTCACCGCGCTGCGGGATCGCGTGACCGCAGGGGCAGGCCTGCTTTGTGAAGCGGACAACTCCGGCTCGATGACACGGCTGAACCAAGTGCTCGCCAGCACAGGCATCACGGCAGCCTACGATGGCGGCTTCGGTGACATCACCTTCACGGACATCCGCGTGCATCCGATGACGCTCGGTGTCACGTCCCTGCGCGAGGTTGCCGTGGGTGCATCGGCCACGACGAGCGGCTCAGCGCTGGTGCTCGTCGGTGCGGGGAGCGGGCTTGCACATGCGGCAGTATCCAGCCTTGGCTCGGGCGTGGTGGTCTTTGTCGGCAATGAGATCTCTGATGACGCGAACTACGCCGATGGTGATGCACGTCGCTTCGCCAATCAGATCATCGACGGCTTGGTGGCGCGCCCGGCCTGGCTGACGGTGACTGCCTCGTCAGGCGTGCTGCAGCCCGGTGGAGTCTTCCAGCTTTCATTCGTCATGAATGCAGGTGAGCTGCCCGCCACGCAGTATCAGGCGACGGCACTATTCACCACAAACATCCCGGGAGAGACCGAGACACGTCTGCCGGTGATCATGAACCTGATCGATGCACCCTTGCTTACGCTCGATCAGTCGCGCGTGGACTTCGGCTCCATCGTTCAGGGCGTGGCGGCGCAGCGGTCGGTGAATCTGAGGAACCTCGGACGCGGCGCTTTGCAGGTGAGTTCCGTGACATTGGAGGGCGCAGATGCCGCCTCGTTTGCACTGGCACCCTTCTCAGCATTCAGCCTCGCGAATGGCGGACAACGCAACTTGGCGATCACCTTCGCCGCCGATGCACCTTTGCGTGAGTCGCGCGCCGAGCTGGTGATCACGAGCGATGATCCGGTACAGCCGACGCGGCGGATTCCCATCACCGGCACACGGCAGTTGCCACCAAACATCGCCACCTTTCCCACGAACCTGATCTTGGAACTGAAACAAGGAGAGACGGGTACGGGAGACGTCACTTTGGAGAACAAGGGCGCGGGGCCTCTGGCATGGGAGGCCGCTCTCGATTTGCCGCCGGGTTTGCCTGGCACTCGCCCCACCTGGGTGAGTTTGCTGGCGGTGTCAGGCATCTATAATCCCAACAATCGCGGGACGGTGCGGCTGAACTTTGACACCGGCGTTCTGCCGCCTGCGGAATATAGAACCACGCTCTACTTTGTCTCCAACGATGTGGACACGCCCATGGTGCAGATCCAGATCACCCTGCGAGTCATTGCGGCACAGAGACCCGTGTATGCGCAGAATATCTCCGTACCAGACACCATCCTGGGCGACAAACGACGCGTGCAGGTACCAGTGCAAAATCTGGGCGCGAAGTTATTCCAGTTCAGCGCACCGGTGTCGCTGAACACCTCCTTCCGCTGCGTGAGCCCGATGCCGTTTGTGGTGAATGGAGGGCAGACCAGAATGCTCGAGTTTGAGTTCCAGCCTCGAAAGACGAGCAGTGTGGCGGGCAGCATCATCTTCACCTCGAATCTACCGACGAAGTATGTCTTCTTCACTCTCAGCGGCAAAGGCATCCTGGCGGGCCAGATCGTTGCTTCCCTGTCCAGCCTTTCTCTCACGCTGGCTCCCGGTGCCATTCACTTCCGCAGTTTGACTTTAAAAAACCCGGGACACCTCCCCGTCAACTGGAGCGCCAAAATCGAAGGGGGTGTCTCTCTGCGGTTCTTCGGCCCACGTTCGGGAACACTGGCCCCGGGTGCCAGCACCACGGTCACGCTTTCCATGGACACCGTCCAGTTCCCGCAGGGCACAGTGCGCTACAAGCTCATCCTGACCAATAACGGCACACGCCCACAGATCGAGATCCCCGTCACCTGCACGGTGACCCGACTGGCAGCACTCAGAGTTCAGCCGACACCGCTAAACTTTGGCAAAGTGTGGGCTGGCAAAACGGCGACCCAGCCGCTGGCGCTCGTCAATGACGGCAACAACAACTACAAGCTGAACGCAGTCACTCTCAGCAGCTCACGTTTGAGCATCTCTCAGCCACTGAGCGTGCCAAACGTGTATGGCCCCGGCGCAGCCACCCTGTTTCTCTCGGTCAGGTCTGACACTCCAGGAGACTATGAAGATGAAGTCACCTTTGAAACCGATGTGGCCAAGCAGCGCAAAGTCACTGCCATCGTCAAGTATCAGGTCGTGCCGCCGCCGGCCATCGCCATCACTCCATCCAGCCTGGATGAAATCATTGCTCCCGGTGAGGTGGTGACGCGCACGCTCGATGTCGCGAATACAGGAGGTGACACGCTGACCTGGACGACCACCGTGAGAGACGTGCTTGGCCCGGCGGTCACACTCGCGTCTGTGCAGACGAATCTCACCGCCAATGCCAGCCTCCTCACGGCTGCCTTTGCCGCACCTCATCCACTGACGGAGGGCACCTCCGGCACCAGCATTACCGATGGCGGGGGGAACATGTATGACACGGGCAACATCCTCTCCACCGATCTGAATTCAGGCACACCCTTGCCTTACTCCGATGGGGTGGTGAATTCGCATCCCTCGACTGGCGCAGCGGGCAGATACTTCACGCAGAAAAACGGCGCGCTGTGGACTCTCGCCGCTGATCTGGAAGGCGTCACACGCTTCACCATCTCCGGCGGACTCGGTGCTGATGGTTCGGGAACGGCCACGGGCGGCACCTTCACGCGCAAGGTCGGAGGCATCACCTATCGTGGCTTCTACAAGCGTGTCACCGGCACGGCCAGACCCTCGGTGAATCATCTCATCATCCTCGAAGACCGCCCCGGACTCGCGCAGCAATTCGAGACCAACACGGACAGCGACTTCCATGAAGTCACCGGTCTCTCCGGCAGCACGCGGATGTACTATCTCATGTTCGGGCTGAGTAATGGCGCATCGTATGCCGAAGGCTCTTTCAGCCTGCTCATGGACACGTTCCTGCGGCGCGCCGTGCATCCCACGACCTCTGATTTCCTCACGCCCGCCACCAGCAGCGGCAGCACGAGCGCCGGGGGCACGAGTCCTCATGAACTCACGCTGGATACCCGCAGTCTGCCCGGCGGCATCTACTCCGCCACCGTGCGCTTCAGCAGCAATGCCGCCGTGCGCAGCCTGCTCGATGTGCCGGTGATCCTGCGTGTGCCCTCCATCGCACGGCTGACTGCGCTGCCAGCTCGGTTGGATTTCCCAGACACATTCCTGGGCTCGCTGACCACCCTGAACTGCACGCTGAGCAATCCTGGCAACATCCCGCTCACCATCACCGCGATGAGCACGACTGATCCCGCCTTCACCCTGACCAACGTGACTCTGCCGCGCACGATCCAGCCGGGAGGCACTCTGGCTCTGACGGCGCGCTTCTCACCCTCGGAGACACGCAGTCATTCTGCGGATCTGATTTTGACGAGCAATGCCAGCGGTGCGCAGCAAACCCTCCTGCCACTCACCGGTCGTGGGCTGCTCGGGCCGAGGATCGCCGTCTCTCCCACTCCGATCACGCTCACCCTCGATCCGGGAACACCGGTGAACCAGCTCCTCACCATCACGAACAACGGCGACTCCACGCTGCAATGGACCGCCACACCATCGGCCACGCTCGCCAGTCTCGTGGCGATGACCACGAGCACGAGCACCGTGCCCGCAGGATCGAACCGGCAGACCAGCTTCAACGTCACCACCACGACTTTGACAGCGCCGGGCACTCTCACTGGCTGGGTGCGCTTCACCAGCAACGACACCACGCGCGTCAATCTCGATGTCCCCGTCACCCTCATCATCCCATCTCATCCGCGACTCACCTTGACGCCATCGTCAGTGAACTTTGGAAACACCTTTGTCGGCGGCAGCAGCAGCTTGTCGGTGCAGGTGCGAAATGCAGGCAATGCCGCGCTAACCATCTCCAGCATCACGGGCACGAGTCTCGCGTTTGACTGGCCCACGACGACTCTGCCGGTCACGCTGGGCTCCGGCTCCACGCTGAATTTCTCCCTTCGCTTCCGTCCTGATTCCGACACCGCCTTTACCAGTCAGATCCGCTTCACCTCCAGCCAGTCCACACCCTCTGAAGTCGTGCTGACCGCTGCTGGCAATGGCGTGCAGCCGCCGGCGATCTCCGTGCAGCCGGGGCAAATCAATGCCAGCGCGCAGAAGGGCCAGATCCTGACTCCGCAGCTCTCCGTGCAAAACGCCGGTGGCTCCACGCTGAACTGGCAGGCCAGTGTGGTGGATCTCTCCACCCCCACCGGCACGCTGCAAGATGTGCTCCAGCGGGTGAACACCAGCCACGCGAGCATCACCACGCTGATCCCCGATCTCCATCTCTTCACGGAAGGCGTGACAGGCACGAGCATCGACGATGGCGGCAACGACATGTATGACAGCGGCAATTTTCTCAATACCAGCCTCGGCAGCGCGCTCGCCTACTCGGACAATGCTGTCATCACGAGCACCAAACTCGGTGCAGGAGGCACATACTTCACCCGCAAGCAGCCCGGCCTCTTCGTCTTCGCGGCGGACATGAACGGCGTCTCCACTTTCAACATCAGTGGCAACCTCGGTGCCGATGGCTACGGCACCGCCTCGGGAACCTCACTCACGCGCAGCTCTGGCGGCAGGAACTACACCGGCTTCTTCAAAGGCGTCTCCGGCACCACTGATCCCTCCGTGAATCATCTCATCATCGTCGAGACCAAGGCGGGCATCTCCCACACCTTCAACAGCAACTCCGACAACGACGATCACAGCATCACCGGCATGAGCGGAGCCACACGCCTCTACTACTTGCTCTTTGCCCGCACCGATGGCAGGGCGGTGGATACCGTGGTCGCAGGCACGATCATGGACGCCTTTTTGCAAAGCATCGCCCTGCCTCCCGGCGTGCCCTGGATCACCCTCAGCCCCGCCGTTGGTAACACCTCCGCAGGCGGCATCTCGCCAATGACGGTGAACCTCAACACCACACCTCTGGAAGTCGGGCAGCACACCGCCACCGTTCGTTTCACCAGCAATGCGCCCGTCTCCAGTTCGGTGGATGTTCCCGTGAGTTTGGAAGTCACACCGCCCGCCCTCACCGTCTCGCCCACAGCCATCAGCTCCACGCTGCTCACCGATGGGCACCCTGCCACGGCCACGCTCCAGCTCACAGCACGGGAAGGAACAACACCGGCTTGGACCGCCGCCTCCACGGCTCCCTGGATCAGTTTATCCAAAGCCAGCGGAGTCGGTAGTGACACACTCACCCTGACCTTTGCTGGCACCACCAATCCAGGCACCCTGAGTGGCTCGGTGACGGTGAGTTTTGATGGCATCACCCTCACCGTGCCCGTCTCCGCCACCGTGAGGGACGATGTCTTTGCCCAACTGCTCACCGACTACCGCCAGCCTGGAAGAATGCTCGGCCTCATCCACAGCGTCGGTGGACTACCTTCCCTGCTGGTGGCTCTGGATGCCGAAACACTGGCTATGATCGAGAGCCTCAGCCTGCCCTCAGGTCTCGCTGACGTGGACATTTCCACGGACGGTCGCCACCTTTATGCGCTCAGCTACAGTGCGCGCAACATCACCGAAGTGGATCTCACCGCTTTCGTCATCACCCGCACCCAGCCCCTGCCCTCCAATGTCTTCTTGAGCATCAGCAGCAAGCTGAAGGCTGGGCGCAGCAATCGGGTGTACTATACGGACACGCTGAACTCACCCGCGCTGCATGTCTTTGACTTCGCCAACGCGGTGGATCTCTCCACGCTTCTCCTGACCGGTGCCTCTGGCATCGGTGACTTCACGGTCACACCCGATGGCAACACGATCTACGCCTGGTCGCAGATCGGCACCGGCACCACCGGCACCTCCTTCATGGCGCGCATCAACAGCACTGGAGATGTGCTCTCGCAGACTCAGTCGAGTGCCGCTGTTTTGAATCAAGGCCCGCTGAATGCGCCCATCTTCTACAGTGCCAATCGCGATCTCGTCTTCACCAAGGACACCAGCTTCAGTCCCCTGCTCTCCGACTCGCGCCAGTATCCCTCACGTCACATCATCGCCGCGTCCGCTTATGGTCACGCTCTCGTCAGTGGTTCCAGCATTTTGGAAAGCTCGGGCGGTACCGTGAAGCACACCCTGCCGGTCTCCACAAACGTCGCCGCCTTCACAGGAACTCAGGATGCGCTCGTCTATTTCGATGCCACCGCGCAGCAGCTCGTGCGCCTGCCCATGACGGGGATCATCGCGCTTCCGCCCGCCACCATCACTCCCTCCATCGTCGATGGTTCCCTCATCGCCTACGCACCTGCCCGTCTCGACTGGACCGGCAGCCCGCTCGCTGCCAGCTACGATGTCTTAGTCGGCACCGATGCCGCCGCCGTCGCCGATGCGACGAACAGCGCCGGGGGCATTTACCGTGGCAACACCACCGGCATCAGCTTCTTCCTCAACAGCTCCTCCTTCCTGCCCGGCCAGACCTACTACTGGCGCATCGACATCCGTAACTTCGACGGCACCACCACCCCAGGTCCCGTGTGGAGCTTCCGCCTGCCAGCCGTCACTGCCACACCGGATCACGTCTTCGTCCGCACAGCCGCCGAGGCCGACCCCGTCACCACCACGCTCACCCTCACCACCGCCAGCCCCTCCACCGCCTGGACCTTGAGTGAAAATGTCTCCTGGCTCAGCCTCAGCGCCACCTCCGGCACAGGCGGGCAGGGCGTTACCCTCTCCTTCAATCCTGCGGGACTCAGCGCCGGCAGCCACGTCACCCGACTCAGTCTCACCGCCGGGGGCGACAGCGTCGAGATCCTCGTCAGCCTCCAGATCCTCGGCACCCTGAACATCGTCAAAATGATCGCCGATCCCGTTCTGCCGCGCGTCTATGCCCTGCACCGAGATCCCATTTCCAATGAAGGCTGGATGCTCTGGATCGACCCCGCCACCGCTCGCGTCCAGCATGTGAACTTCATCGGCGGCAACATCATCGACTTCACCGTCCACGCCCTCGACGACCGCCTCTACGCCCTCGGGGGCAACGGCACCACCGTCATCGCCATCGACCGCCAGACCACGCGGCAAAACACCCACTCCTGGAATCCCGCGACCACCGCCGTCGCCATCCACAATGGCCCCGTGGGCCGCGTCGTGCTTCGCAGCACGGCAAACGTCCTGCAAATGCATCACAGCGTCACTGGCGGCACCGTGGGCAGCTCCGTCAGCCTGCCCGCCAATGCCACCACCCGCACCCCCGGCAGCGGTAGCTTTATCGCCGCAGCCGTGCAGCAGAGCGCCACAGTCACCGGCATCGCCCGCTACAATCTCAGCAGCAGCGCCATCACCTACTTCTCCACGCAGTACTGGACCGGCACCTACAGCCCCGTCTTCACCCTCTCTGGCGATGGCACCCGCGCCATCTACCTCGGCCGAGTCTATGATGCCACCACGCTCACCAGCCTCCACGACCTCGCCACCCCCATCCACGCGGCTTCCTGGCGCGGCCACATCGGCTGGAGCAGCACCCAGGGTTTCAGCACCGCAAACGGTGCCATCGTGGGCACCCTGCCCTTCACCACCACACTCATGGCCGCCACTGCGGATGACTCCCGCCTCGTGTTTTGCAATCCATCCAGCGTGCTCAGCAACAAGTTCATCAGCATCGTCCCCCATGCCATTGCCATCAGCCCCTCCCCCCTGGCTCTCGGAAACATCTCCCCTTCGTCTCCGACGACCCGGTCCGTGACCGTCCAGAACCTTACCCCGCTGGACCTCACTTACACCTTCTCCTCCAGCGACCCCAAAGTCACCGGCCCCACCACACCCTTCACCGTCAATGCCTGGCAGAGCGCCCAGATCAGCATCACCTGCACCCCGCAGTCCGCGGGTGACATCACCGCCAATCTCACCCTCACGGCCGCAGGCCAGCCTGCGTGGAGTAAAGTCATCCTCTTCTACGCCACCGCCACGAACAGCCCCAACATCACCCTTGGTTTTGAAATTGGGGCTCCCACCCTGGGTTCAAGCAGCAGTGTCACCTCCTACACGGAGCAGGGTTTCACTTTCTCCACCCCAGCGAATCTGCAGCGCATAGCTGCCAATGCTTCCAACCGCCCCAACAACGGCACCGCACACATCGCACCGCTCATCAGTCAGAGTCCGCTCTCCATCACCCGTCCCGGAGGCGGCACCTTCTCCCTGCTCAATGTGGACCTCGCCGAATACAGCACCGTCTTCGCCACTCCCATGGACATCCCCTGGACGGCCACCACCGCCGCCGGACAGACCGTGACCACGACCTTCCGAATCAATGGCCTTATCGATGGCACCGGCCCCAACGCCGACTTCCAGACCTTCACCTTCCCCGCCAGCTTCCAGAACCTCGTCTCCGCCAGTGTCTCCGTGTCTCCCTATGCCATGGACAACCTCGTCGCCCTGACCAGCGGCACCTCTTCCGCCGCCATCTCGACATCCACCCCGCCATCCCGCATCACCCTCGACACCGATGCCGATGGCACCCCCGACTTCCACGCGCAGCCCGCCACCCCTGTAGCTGCGGGCGCAAGCCCGTGGTCGTCCGGCACCGCTGGCACCCTCCTCCACGTCCTCGACTGCCGCCACCTCCCCACCACCGACCCCGCCCGCCTCACCGTCCAGGCCAGCCGCGACGGCAGCACCTGGAGCGACCTCACCCCGCAGCTCGACTACACCTGGCAGCCCACCGCCGCCAACCCCGACGACGCCCCCTGGCAGCGCACCCAGCTCCGCATCCCCACCGCCGCCGACACCGCCTGGCAGTTCCGCATTCTCTCGCAGCCTTGATCTCGCTGAGCCAGCCAGCCTTCCCTTCATCGGCCTTCCAGTAGCAGCCTTTGCTGACGCTCCGTTTGGATTTGCTTGATGAAGTCCGACATCTTCTGTTGGGCCGTTCTCCTGATCAGGGTTTCTTCATCGATCGGCTCAACTCCGAAGTCTCGCAGGGCCGTTTCCGCGAGGCTCCGCACGGGGAAGAACTTCTCCCTCAGGAGGCCGCAGCCGCCGTTCACCACGAAGTGATCATCTTTGAGCGCCATCCGAAACCAAGGCACCAGCTCTCGATCCCGCAGGCGGCGTAGGGTCTGCGCCGCGCTGATTCTGAGGGCCGGATAATAGGACCACGTCATGGCTTTGGCCGCAGGAATGCGGGAGTCCGCGTCACCCAGCGCCGCAGCGATGACGATCAACATGCCGCGCACTTCGTCGTCCTTGTCCATGGCCATCGCCGCCCGCACCTGCGGCAGGAGACTGGCACCCAGACGCCGACAGCTCTGGAGGATCGCCTCCCGCTTCCGCTCCGTCGGCATTGTGCGCTGAGTCCAACTGTAATCCGCCTCAGGATTGGCCGGATCACATTCATGCCGCAGCTCCGCCAGGATCTGCGGCCATTCCGTCAAAGCAGGCGCGGGAGCCGTCCCCCGCCACCCGAGCGTGAGCCACACGACAGCCACGACGAAGATCGGGAGGAGGAGATGCTCGTGTTTCATCCGCGCTGAAACGGCCCGGCACTCCCTTTCTTGGACTCATGAGCCACGCCCAGCGCTGGCGGCTGGCGTCAAGGAGCGCACCCCTCTCGGAGCCCTCAATCCCGGAGTCGTCCCGCTTATCAGGAGACTCCGGCACCCCGATTGCGGAGTCCGCACGCTTGTCGGGAGACTCCGGCACTCCGATTGCGGAGCCGTGCTGCTTGTCGGGAGGCTCCGACACCCCGATTACGGAGTCGTCCTGCTTGTCAGGAGACTCCGACGCCTCGATTGCGGAGTCGTCCTGCTTGTCGGGAGGCTCCCGCATGCCGATTGCGGAGCCGTGCTGCTTGTCAGGAGTCTCCGGTGCCTCGATTGCGGAGCCGTGCTGCTTGTCGGGAGGCTCCGACACCCCGATTACGGAGTCGTCCTGCTTGTCAGGAGACTCCGGCTCCTCGATTGCGGAGCCGCCCTGCGTGTCGGGAGACTAGGTTCCCCTAGCAAACGGATCCCCTGAGCACTCCCGAAGCCTCACCTTCCCTGCCAACCACGAGCCCGCCGTCCTCCCGAGCCGGAGGCTCGAAAGAAATGAGCCTGGGGTGAAGCGAAGCGGGAACCCCAGGACTGCCCGAGAAGATATCCGCCCCCCGTCACCGCGACCTAGAGGGTCGCGAGAAGTCCACGTGATGCACCTCATCTAGACCCACGACTGAACCACCCTTCTCGCGCACCTGCCGGAGCGCGGGGAGGATGGATCTTGCGGCGGCGCGAGGTCCGGTGGTTCCCGATGGCTCCACCATCTCCATCCCGCACGCGGGACTACATTCTCCCGAGCCTCCGGCTAGGCGGGAGCGTGGGAACTGTCCCGCCTGAGATTTCCCCTCCCATGCCGGATAAAGCCCAGATTTTGATCGCCGATCTTCTAATCCTCTGAACTGTTCGGCGACTCTGCACTTCTCTCACGAAATGAAGCTTTTGCTCTGGGTGTTCCTCCAACTTCTCTCTTATGGGCCGTTCACTTGGCTTACATTCATCACCATTGCTTTCTGTGTCTCTCGCTACGGTGGGCTACTCGGCATGTTCGTCGGGCATTTTGTGATCGCACTCATCGTTGGTTTTCTCGACGTGTGCTGGGTTACGTCCGCGATGCAAGCTCCCAGCTGGGACGGCGCTCCAGACATGGATATCGTTTTCTACTTTGGTATTATCGTCCGCGTGCTGCTAATCAACTCCACCCTGCTTGCCGTGTCCTACTCGGCACTCCGCATCCGCAAGCGGAGTCGAGCGATTCCGAATGAACTAAACGTCGTCTAGCATTCGAGGGTTCATGGCACCAGCTTGAACAATCATCCTCTTCTTGAGATGGTGGTAAGCCCCCTCACCGCGCCAGCGACTGAATCTCCGCCTCGCTGAGCACGCGGCTGAAGAGCATGAACTCATCCATCACGCCGCTGAAGTGGCGGATGGCGACGGCGTCGCCGCGCTTGCCGTCGTTCCAGTTGCCAAGTTCGGCCAGGGGCATGCGCACGGGGAACATCACCTGCCGGGGTACCCGAGCGACGAGCTCGCCATTCAGGTAATGGCGCACCTCTTTGGCCGCAGGGTCGATGCAGGTCGCGACGTGCAACCACTGACCAAAACGCGAAGGCGTGAAGAGGGCGGGGGTGTCGTGATCTTTGGAAGGGATGCCGTCGCGACCCGCGAGGCCGAGCCGCAGTTTGCCCTCCCGCGTGATCTGCCAGTGGACGGCACCGTCTTTGTAGCCCTCGACCATGAAGAGGGAGTTGTAGGCGCGGTCAAGCCCGTGGATACGGACCCAGGCGCTGAGCGTCAGCGCGGCGTGATCTCCGGGGATGCTCAGGCGCACGCGGTCGCTGACGTTGCGGAACTCCAGCGCGCGTTTGCCCGGCCAGCGGCCCTCCGTCCACTGACAGCCGACGATACTTCCCGCCGGCACCTGGGCTGCCTTCAAAGCATGATTGCTCAGCATGCGCGTGTGGCTCAGATCCTGGAAATCCAGCCGTGCGAGCAAACCCGCGTCGGCATCCCACTGCGCACTGTTTTGCAGCCACTGCTCGAAGGCCACGCGCTGGGACTCCGCCGTGCGCTCATCCACATTGCCGAGCGAGGCAAAGGCATCTTGATTCGCGGCGAGACGCTGAGTCGTGTTCGCCAGCAGCATGGCCTCGCCTTCCTTCAGCGGCTGCATGGCTTCGCCGTCGGGATGCAGCTCGACCTCACCTTTGAAGACATGCACCTGGGCTTCGGGCGAGTTCAGATCAAGCCCGAAATCCGTGCCCAGATCCACCACGGTGCCCTTGGGCGTCTGGATCTTAAACCCTCGCGCCTGAGGCGGCACATGGGCGCTGAGTTTGCCCGAAGTGCAGCGTGCCTCGCTCACGGAAATCAGCTCGAAACTCGCCGGGCCTTCCAGCGTGACGCGTGCCCCTTGATAAAACTCGATCTGCGCCAGCCCGCTCTTCAGACGCAGCACTCCCGGCACCAGCGGAGTGCCTGTGGGCGGCGCTGCGCCTTCCCACTCGGCATTCACGCCACGCATGAGCACGGCCACCGCGCTCGTCGTGGCCTCGTCGTCGTTGGTGAATCTTGCCAGCCAGGTGCCTGCGAGAGTCACACACGCTGCGAGGGCTGCGGCCATCGTCGTGGGCAGCCAGATCGATTTGCGCGCTGTGGGCTTCACGATGTTCACCGCCGGGGCGAGGGAGCCGAGCCCTGCGGTCGCCTCCCGCAGCATGGCGTCGAGATGGAGTTGTTCCATCAGCCGATACGCCAACGCGGGGTCACGCTGCGTCATCTCCAGCAGCGCGGCGGCTTCCGCCTCGGTGAGGCAGTCTTCGAGGTAATGCTGGATCAGCACTTCGGGGTCATGAGAGTCCTCACGCATAAGCCGGGCCTCCTTTCTTGATCTGACTTTGGATGCACTCGCGCAGCTTCTCGCGCACTCGCGACAGGGCTCGGCAGACGGTGTCCGCCTTCATCTCCATCTGCCCGGCGATCTCCGGCGTGGCGACATCGTGGTAGTAGTAGAGCTGCACGAGTTCGCGGCTCTTTTCCGGCAGCTTTTGCAGGCACTCGCGCAGGATGCCGATCTCCGCCTCGTAGCGCGGCGGCGCATCCTGCTCCTCGGCGAGTTGGCGGATGTGCTCCGCCAGCTTTTGCACGACCTCCGGCTTTTCGCGTGTGCGATCCCGCCACAGTCGCATGGCCACATGACGCGTCATCGTGGCCAGCAGCGGCCGCAGATCACGCTCCAGATCCCAGCGCTCTTCTTTGCCGATGAACTCGAGGAACACCTGCTGCGAGATGTCCTCCATCAGCCCCGGCCAGGGCGCATACTTCAAAGCCACGCCCTTCACGAAATCGTGATGGCTGAGGAAGATCTGGGCGGCGCGTGTCTCGTGGGAGGTCATGGCATGAATCTACCCACAACCGCCGGTTAAACCGGACGTTTTTTCACTCCCCCTTTTCCAGATACTCCAGCGCCTTCGAAAGGCTGGCCTGCTGGAGGAAGTGCGCCAGACGGTTCGGAAGGATGGGCTTCAGCCGATGATGCTCGGTGGTGATCAGCTCGGAGATCTGCTGGAGTGCCGCGAGGTGTCCGGGCGCATCCACATCCCGGAAATCATGATCCGAGATGAGATAGAGCCTGCGCTGGAGCAGTGCGTGAAGGGTGCCGAATTCGGAATTCATCTGAGGTCATTACGCCGCCCGAGCGCTTTCGGCAATCACACGATCCATCTCCGCTTCCGTGTTATAAAAATGCGGGCTGAAACGCAGGTAGGCCTTGCCAGCGCGGTCATAACGGAGGCTGGGGCTGATGCGCAGGGCGGTCAGGTGCTCGAAGACCTTCTCCACCGGCGGACCGCTGCTTTCCACGCGATATGCAGTCGTGATGCCCGAGGCGTTTGGCCCATCGACCGGGCCGATGAAGCGGAAGCCCTGCGGCTCCAGCCCGGCCACGAGCCGGGCTTTCAGTCGCAAAAGCTGCGCGCTGACCTGCGGGATGCCTTTCTCCAGCAGCAGCTCCAGCCCCGCCTTCATGCCGAGGATGCCGGCGACGTTCAGCACGCCCGGCTCATACCGGCGGCCGCCTTTTTCAAAAGCGATCTCCGGCTGCGCTATGAAGTTCGGGCTGCATACATTCCAGGAGCCGAGCAACGTGGGGCGCAGGCGCTCCTGCACCTCTTCGCGGACATAAACGATGCCCGCCGCCATGGGGCCGAGCATCCACTTGTGGGAGTCGGCGCTGAGGAAATCGACATGATCCACCCGCGTCTCGAAGGCACCGAGCGTCTGGATGGCATCGAGGCAAAACAGCACGCCGTGTGAGCGCAGCATCTGGCCGATTTCGTCGATCTGAATTCGGTAGCCGCTGAGGAAATGGCAGGACGCTAGGGCGACGAGCTTTGTTTTGGGCGTCAGCGCGGCCTCGACCAACTCTGGCGTGATCGCGCCCGGCGCGTCGGGTTTCAAAAGCCGCACGACGACGCCATGACGGGCGAGGTCGGTCCAGGGATACACATTCGCGGGGTAGTCGTCCTGATAACACACGACCTCGTCGCCGGGCTGCCAGTCGAGCCCATTCGCCACGAGACTGAGCCCGAGGGAGGTGGGGCCGAGCAGGGAGATCTCGGACGCCTTCGCTCCGATCATCTTCGCTGCGATGGCGCGGGTTTCATTCGTGGCGCGCCAGGCTTCCGGGAACTCCTGCATCCGCGTGCAGGCCTCGTGCAGATAGTCCTGCATCGCCTTCGCCACCCGCGCAGGCAGGATGGTGACCCCGGCATGGCCCAGGAAGATACTTTCGTGGGCGATGGGGAACTCGGCGAGACGTTCGGCTTCAGAGGTGAACATGGAGGAGAGTGGCATGGGAATGGGGAAATCCGAATGACGAATGACGAAATCTGAATGGCGAAGCTCGTGGAGAGGACGTTGATGTTACAACCATGACCCCCACCCGCCGACTCGCCCTTCTCCTGCTGCCGTTGCTATTCGCCTCCTGCTCAG
>JBILPY010000201.1:0-7229 GCA_044373575.1 Prosthecobacter sp.
CGTGCCGATCAATAATGAGCCTGACATGACCGTGGTGACCGAGGCGGGCACGAGCGCGCGGGCCGTGGAGCTTTACCGGGAGCATCGGCCAGACGTGGTGACGATGGACTACCAGCTTCCGGACAAGAACGGCGTGGAGACACTGGAGGCCATCCGAGCCGAGTTTCCCGAGGCCAAGGCGCTCATGCTCACAGTCTTCGATGGAGAGGAAGACATCTACCGCGCCGTCACCGCCGGAGCGAAAGGCTACCTCACGAAATCCGCCGAGTGCGAGGAAGTGCTGCGCGCCATCCGCCGCATCGCCGCCGGTGCGGCGTGCTTCTCACCCGTGATTGCCGCGAAGATCAAGGAGCGTGAAAAACGCCGCCCGCTGACGCCACGCGAGCTGGAGATCCTGAAGCTGCTGGTGAAGGGCTACTCCACGAAGGACATCGTCCACATGCTCGGCCTGAGCATGGGCACCATCCGCCTGCACATCAGTCTCATCCTGGACAAACTGGACGCTTTTGACCGCACCAACGCCGTCGCCAAGGCCATCGAACGCGGTATCGTTCATATCGGGGAGTAGGGGAGATTGACTTCTCAGCAGCAATCAGGGTAGATTTCTGGAAACCAACCCATCCAAGATAACGAATCCCCTTCTAATAAAGTGGATCTGAGATCGTCTGGATGAGACGCCCCCCAACCAACCACCATGCGCATCAAACCGGCTTTCGGACTCTGTGTCATCGTCCTCATCGCGTGCCTTCTCGGCTTTCATTTCTCGGCTCCGAAGCATTCTTCGACGCAAGCACCATGCGTGGACGGAGCGCTCTGCGGGAGCGCCAAGGTGGCCCCTGCGGCAGTGCTGGCAAAGGCTCCACAAGTCGCGATGGATGTGTCACCCACTTCTCAGGTGGTGTCAGCAGACCCGCTAGTGCGCTTTGATGACTGGAGTAAGAGCTACTTGGCGGCGACGGCGGACATGAAGGCTGGCTTGATCGCGGAGGGTGTGCGGCTGGCACGCGAGAGGCGGCCTATTTTTAAAGAACTGATCAAAGACAATCCGCGCCTCGCTCTGGAGCAGGCGGTGCCGATGGTGGTACGGCAAAAGCTGCCGCCTGAGATCCTGGCACTGCTGGAGCGGCGCATGAACAAACGGGCGGGTGTGACGGTGTATCAAGGCGTGCCAGCGGAGGGCCAGCCCGCGCTCCTGCCTGGGCAGACGCTGACGCATCGCATCGCGGAAGTGGCGGGTGAGGGAGCTTACAACCTGCACGTCTATGGCCGACGGGCGGAGTCGGTGCTGAATGTGCCGAATGCGGCGCTTAATGGAGTGATCGTGGATCGTGAGTTCGCCACGAGCGAATCACCATTGCGCGTGCTGGAGGTGGGTGAGGTGCCGGACAGTTCGAAGACAGCCGTCACCATCTGCCCGGTGTCTGGAAAAGAGACGCTGACAGCGGAGCAGGCCGGTCAGGCCATCACAGCGCAGCAGCAGGAAAGCGTGATCGAGACGCCGGAGGAAAATATTTACCTCTGTGGTCCCTACCACGCCACTTTTGTGCAGACGCAGCTCATTTATGGTGAAGGAACCACGGGCGGACCGGTGGCGCTCACGGGCTCTCTGCCAGCACCGCCCACACCAGCCATCGGCCAGCTCAAGGTGATCTACATCCCGATGACGTTTCAGGATCAAAATGCCAACCTGCCCACGGAGTCGAAGAGCTACGAGATCATGCGTAATGTGGCGGACTACTACTCGAAGTCCTCCTTTGGCAAACTCACCACGCTGACCACGGTGACACCTCAGGTGAAGCTGCCGAAAAACGAGGCCTGGTATGTGCAGCGTGATAGCTCCAACGGCGGCGACCTCAATGGCCTCGGGCTGGAGATGGATCATGCGCGTGAAGAGGCTAAGAAGCTCGGCTACGACTGGCAGGACTATGACTGCACGGTGCTCCGGCTTGTCGGTGGGCCACGGGCCACGGGCGGCTGGGGCGGTGGAAATACCGTCTGGGTCTATGGCGATAGCGTGGGTGTGACGGCCCATGAGGTCGGGCATGCTTTTGGGCTGGCTCATGCGAACTTTTGGGACACCGCCGGCACCAGCGCCATCGGCTTCGGGGCGAATGCCGAGTATGGCGACAGCTATGACAACATGGGCGGTGGCGGTGTGCCGACAGATCAATACAACGCAGCCGCCAAGGTGCAGGTGAAGTGGATGCCGCAGAACTATGTGCTGAATGTCGCCACCAGCGGGCTGTACCGCATCTATGCCTTTGACCAGCAGGTGCTCGATCCGCGGAATCGCTATGCATTGACCGTCACGAAGGACTCCCAACGCACCTATTGGGGTGAAGTGCGCCAGCTCTACAATGGCAGCACCTCCCGCCCCTGGGCGGACAAGGGCATGATCCTCGGCTGGAAGTATCCGAGTGGCGGCGGCAGCAACATCCAGCTCATCGACACCACCGCTGGCTCCCCCTACGGCAAAGACGATGCCGCCATCGCGCTCGGTCAGACTTTTGGCGATACCGAGGCGGGCATCTACATGACCACCGTGGGTGTCAGTGACACCACGCCCAAGTATGTGGATGTTCTGGTAAACATCGGCGACTTCAGCGCGAATACCGCGCCCACGCTCACACTGGCGGCCTCCTCCAATGTGGTGCCACAGAACGCGGTCGTGACCTTTACCGCCACAGCGAATGATGTGAATGGCGACACGCTAGCCTACCAGTGGCAGCACTGGGGTGACACCAATGTGAAGCTCGTCTCACCAAATGCGCCGGTGATCACGCGCACTTTCAGCACGCAGGGCACCTACGTCGTGAGCTGCACGGTGAGTGATATGAAAGGCGGCACGGTCACCCGTACCACGCTCATCACCGTCGGCACAGGAAACAATACCTCCACCATCAGCGGTCGTATCACCGCAGGCGGAGTTGGAGTGCCAAATGTGCTGCTTACCGCGAACGGTACGAACCCGACCACCACAGACAGCGACGGCTACTACACCATCGCCAATCTCGCAGCGAACAACTACAGCGTCACACCCGCGCTGAACGGCTACTCCTTCAGCGAGCTCTTCAATAACAGCATCACCGTCGGGCCGAACTACAACGGGGCAAACTTCGAGGCTGAGTCCCTGCCTGCCGTGTCTCTCACCGCGCCGGACGCCAGTGCCACGGAGAATGGTGGCGCAGGAGCCACGGGCACCTTCCGCCTCACCCGCACGGGTGATACCGCGCTGCCGCTCACGGTGAATGTGAACCCCGCTATCGGCACCGCGACCACAGGGGACTACACCTTGAGTCCCACTCTCACCGCTGGATCAGGAGGCTTTTCCACCTTCACCATCCCAGCGGGTGCCAGCTTGCTCAATGTCGTACTCACCACGTCGAATGATGCTGCGGCAGAAGGTCCAGAGACCGTGAAGTTTGCCATCGCCGCTGGGACGAACTACCTGGCCGCGCCGAACGCGGGCACGGCCACCGTGGTGATCGACGATGATGACACTATGCTGCCCAAGATCAGCGTCACGGCCACCACGGACACTGCTGATGAGGGCCTCGGCACAGCGGGCATTTTTACTTTTACTCGCGCAAGCGCGACTGCATCAGCAGTGACGGTGAACTATACCCTCTCCGGCACCGCCATTTCTGGCACGGACTACACCGCGCTCACCGGCAGCGTGACCATCCCCGGAGGCAGCACGAGTGCCACGGTGCCAATATCCGCTCTGAATGACACTCTCGTCGAGCCACTGGAGAGCGCCATCCTCACCCTCACCAGCAATGCCGCCGCCTATGTGCTCGACCCCACAGCGACTATCGCCACGGTGAACCTACTGGATGACGACACGAACGTCGTCACCGTGACCGTCACCGATGCCACCGCGCAGGAGGTGGATCTCAGCGTCGGTGGCAATGTGGCGAACACCGGCACCTTTCTCGTAACCCGCACGGGCGATACCACCTCACCACTCACCGTCTATTATTCCGTGGCTGGTAATCCCAGCACCGGCGTGCCAGCTCTGCATGGAGTGGACTTCGAGGCACTGCCTGGCGTGCTCCAGATCCCAGCGGGTGCTACCTCCTACGCCATCACCATCGTGCCGCGTTGGGATGGCTTCGGCGAGACTCCTGAACAGGTGCTGCTGCTGCTTGGAGCTGGCCCCACGGATTATCGGCTCGGGGCCACCACCTCAGGCATCGTCACCATTAATGACAGCGCCACGTCAAATGCGCCTTACGTCGAAGTCACGGCGAATAGAGCTGCCGTCGAAGGTGGAAACACAGGACTCTTCACCTTCTCTTTAAAAGGTAGCATCACCGGCACCGTGAGTGTGCCCTTTAGCCTCAGTGGCAGCGCCACCGTGACGACTGACTACACCGTCACCCTGCCCACCACTACACCCGCCAGCACCTTCGATGCGGCTACAGGCACGGGCACCCTCGTGATGAATAGCAACGCGACTACAGCGAATACGCTCGACGTCACTATCGTGCCAGTGAATGACCCCGACCTCGAAGACATCGAGAGCCTCGTCTGCACCATCACAGCCAGCAGTGCCGTCAGCACCTATGGGCCAAGCAGCAGAGCCAGCACTTGGCTGCGCGACAATGACCAGCCAACGGTCTGGGCGGACTCGCAGGTCGGCACCAGTGCCACCACGATCAATCGTATCACCGAGGGTGCCACGACCTCGCCCTTCAAATTCTACATCTCCCGCACTGGCTCCACCGCTGCCGCATTGGTGGTGAATTTCGCCCTCAACGGCACAGCCACGCCTGGCACGGACTACGGTGTCACTACCAGTGCCACGCTGACCTTTGATAACGGTACACGTCTCGGCACGCTGACCATCCCCGCTGGGGCCTCTGGCGCTGATCTCCCCCTAAATACCACTGGCACGAACGACACCGTTTTGGAAGGCATCGAGACCATCATCTTCCATGCCGAGGCGGGCAGCTACTCGAAGACTATCGACGCCACCATCTTCATCGACGACAATGAAACCAGCGCGCAGACGGTCGCCTTCACCAGTGCTGGCAGCTCCGGTTTGGAAAGTGTGACAGCGGTGAATATCCCCGTCACGCTCGCCGCGCCCTCCGTCGGCACCACGACCGTGGGTTACGTCGTGGATAGCGGCTCACGCACCTCCACGACGACGGCGAATGCCGTGCCAGCGCTGCCTTATTGGACCCGCGTGGTGCGGGTGGGCTCATCACTCAGCAGCTATGTCTCTACCGATGGCATCGCGTGGCGGCAGGTCGGCGGCACCACCACCGTCGGCATGGCCAGCACCGCCTACACGGTGGGCCTCATCGCCATGTCATCCACCAGCGCCGTCAGTTGCACCGCCACGCTGGATAACTTCAGCATCACCGGGCTCGATGCTGGCACGCCGGGTGCCGCCGCCTTTGGCAGCATCGGCACCACGAATCCAGTCAGCGTGAGCAGTGAGCTGGGTGGTGTTTACACTCTGACTGCTGGCGGTACGGGCCTCTCTACCAACAGCACCTCGGACGTGGCCTGCTACGTCTCACATGCTATCACAAACTCGCTGAACTGCACCGCCACTGCGCGCGTCGTCAGCATCACCGGAGGGAACGCCACCTCGCGTGCTGGCGTCACCATCCGCGAATCCACCGCCACCGGCTCCCGCCACATGACCACCCTCGGTGAATCAGCCGGCACCGCGCGCATGATCGTCCGCACCGGCACGGGCGGTAATGCCTCCAGCTCCACGCTCGCCCTCCTCCGCCCCTACTGGGTGCGGCTGCGGCGTGTGGGAGATGCGTTTAGCGCCTGGTCCTCCACTGATGGCAGCGCCTGGGTGCAGACGAGCACTAACCGCACCATCCCCATGGGGCTCGATGTGCAGGCTGGCCTCGCCGTCTCCGCCAGAAGTGATGGCACACTCACCACGGCGACTTTTGATAACGTCACGCTGAATGGTGTGCCATCTGGGTTCACGGGCCGCACCATTGGCTATGTCAATGCGCAGGGCAGTGACTCACTGAGCTCCGGCATCTACACCGTCACGGGCTCAGGCGCGCAAATCGGCGGCACAGAGGACGAATGCCACTTCCTGGCCACCACCGTCACGGGTGACTTCGACCTCATCGCGCGCGTCCTTTCCCAAACAGGCGGCGCTACTACCGCGCAGGCCGGGGTGATGGCACGGGAGCTGCATAACTACCGCTCACTCTCCGCCTACAGCGGTCTCATCGCGAATGCGCAGCACGAGTTCGTCTCTCGCAGCACCAGCGTCACGAATGCCTATGGCGGCGGCGTGGACTTCGCTTTGGCAAGCGGCACGCTCACCTTCAATGATGGCGATCAGACGAAGGACATCGCCCTCACCGTGAACAACGACAGCATCGCCGAGCCGAACGAGTCCATCACGCTCCGGCTGCTGAATCCCACCGCCAGCATCCTCGGCACGAATACCACCTTCACCTATGTCATCGATGATGACGATACCGCGCCGCCCCTGCCATTCGTCGGCTTTGCCCAGGCCAGCAGCAGCGGTGCCGAGGCCACCACGGGCACCGCGCAGCTCGCCATCTCCCTCAGCGCGACATCCACCATCGCCGCCAGCGTGGACTATGCCGTCACGGGTGGCACGGCCAGCAGTGGCGTGGACTTCACCTTCGCCAGTGGCACGCTCACCTTTGCCCCAGGGGAGACGGTGAAGACCATCCCGCTCACCGTCCTGGATGACGCCATCCTCGACGCTGCTGAGACCATCGTCATCACGCTGAGCAATCCCGTCAGTACTGTGATCAGCAACCAGAGCGCGCATACCTTTACCATCATGGATGATGACCTCCCCGTCGTCAGCATCACCGCTACCGATGCTAGCGCTGCCGAGGCTGGCCTCGACCCCGGCATCTTCACCATCTCCCGCACCGGTGACGCCACCGCCTCCCTCGCTGTCACGCTCGCGCGCAGCGGCACCGCAGCGAATAACACGGACTACACCAGCATCAGCGGAGCCACGCCCTACACCTTCACCATTCCTGCAGGTGCCACCTCCGCCACAGTCACCATCACCCCGGTGAATGATGCTACCAATGAAGGCAGCGAGACCGTCATCCTCACCGTCAATGCCAATGCCGCACTCTACACACTTGGCACGACCACCAGCGCCACCGTCACTATCGCCGATGATGACCGCAGCACCGTCACCATCGCCGCCACAGATGCCATTGCCTCCGAGACGGCTGGGAACACCG
>JBILPY010000202.1:0-7190 GCA_044373575.1 Prosthecobacter sp.
CACGCCAAAACCCGGCTGGCAGCACACCGACCTCGTCACCCGGCTGAAGAACCGCTTCAAAGTGCCCGTCGGCTTTGACACCGATGTGAATGCCGCTGTGCTCGCCGAATACCTCTGGGGCGCAGGGCAGGGCATGGACCCGCTCATTTATATCACGGTCGGCACAGGAGTCGGCGGCGGAGTCCTCGTGAATGGGCAGCTTCTGCATGGCGCACTGCATCCCGAGATCGGCCATCTCGTCGTGCCACCGCCGACGAACAGCCTCGCCGTGCAGCGTGAGGGGCAGTGCCCGTTTCATAAAAGCTGCGTCGAAGGTTATGTCTGCGGCCCCGCCATCGCCAAACGCTGGGGTGTGCGCGCGGATACACTGCCGCTGGATCATCCCGCCTGGGAAGAGATCGCCGATGTCATGGCGCATGCGCTCATGAACCTCACCCTCACCCTCTCCCCGAAGCGCATCATCCTCGGCGGCGGCGTCATGGAGCAGCCCCAGCTCATCCCCCTCATCCGAGGCAAGCTCATGAGCCACCTCAATAACTACCTCCTCATTCCTCAGGTGGGCCGTGACATCGACAACTTCGTCGTCTCCCCCGGTCTCGGAGCCCGCTCCGGCCTCCTCGGCGCGCTGGCTCTCGGACGCATGGCCTTGGATCAGAAGAAACACTCCCACTCATGAGCCAGACTGCCGCGCCACTCCGCGCCACCGACGTTCACCGCACCTACCATCTCGGCGGGCACGACCTTCCCGTGCTGCGTGGCGTGAATCTGGAGGTCCAGGCGGGAGAGAAAGTCTTCCTTTGCGGCCAGTCCGGCGCGGGCAAGACAACGCTGCTCTACGTCCTCGGTGGCCTCGAAAAGCCCACCCAGGGCGATGTCCTCGTCCACGGCAAATCCCTCTACCACGGCGCTGCCAAAGCCCGCGCCGAGATGCGCAACCGCACCATGGGCTTTGTCTTCCAGCACTACTTCCTCCTGCCCGAGCTCACGGCTCTGGAAAACGTCTGCCTCCCCGCCATGATCGGCGGTCGCAAGGCCGAGGCACGCGCCCGTGAGCTGCTCGACCGCGTCGGCCTCACACCGCGTCTCGACCACCTCCCCACCGAGCTCAGTGGTGGCGAGCAGCAGCGCGTCGCCATCGCCCGCGCCCTCATTAATGACCCCGGTATCATCTACGCCGACGAACCCACCGGCAACCTCGACGCCTCCACCGGCGCGGGCGTCATCGACATGCTTCTCAAAATTGTCGATGAGGCCAAGAAGACCCTCGTCGTCGTCACCCACGATCAAACCCTCGCTCAAAGAGGCGACCGCCGCCTGATCATCAAAGGCGGCAAGCTCGTTGCCGGCTGATCTTCCAACTTCTCGCGCCATGTACCCCGAATGGCAGCGCTTGTTTCCTGACGCCGACTATCGCCTCAGCATGGGCTTACGACCTGGTGATGCTGCAAGGTTTTGGAGCACATGGGATGTATCGGGCCGTTTGATCCAGGAGCGTCAGCGGTGGCTCAGCGAGTCGCCTGAGTGCTATGAGGCTTGTCTTCCCGAGGGCAACGAAGCGCGTGATGAGGCACGGGACTGGATGCGCGGATTCTCCGCCCAGCCTGAGCCGGACTGGGTGGTCATGTCTGCAGGTGTGGAGGCGGAGCCCATCGCGCTCGCTGGAGAGGTGGTGTTTCCCTCCGTGTGGTCATTGCCTGAGAAGCTAGGCCTACCCATGAGTGCGGTCCATGCCCCGGTGCCTGGCTTGCAAACGCAGATCGGCGGGGGCATCCACACCTTCCTCTCACGGCTGGATGTCGGTGCCGCCTGGGAGCGGGAGAACTGGGGGCTGGCGGCTGATAACGAGCTGAACCATCACCCCTCACGTACTTTGCCCAAGCTGACTTCGGCGGCGCGGCCCGAGACCACGTGGATCCGCCTGGAGCATCAATACATCACCCGGCTTTCTGTGAGCCGCTGCATCCTCTTCGGCATCCGCGTCACCTGCCACCGGCTGGATGAGGTGGCCGCGCTGCCCGGCATGAGCGGACGCATCGCCCGCGCTTTGAAGACGATGCCTGAGCCCGTGGCGCGCTACAAAGGCATCCTGGTGGCGCGTGATTCCCTGGCGGCAGCACTGCAATAAAAAAGAGGGCGGACTCGCGTCCGCCCTCTCGAAGGTTTTTGAGGCTTGCCAGGATCAGATCTCTTCACCCACGGCGTAGCGCACGAAGCGGCGGACGACGAGGTTTTCACCGAGTTCGGCGATCTTGCTCTTCACAAAGTCGGCGATGGTGATGTCGGGATTCTTGATGAAGGCCTGCTCATAGAGGCACTGCTCGGAGAAGATCTTGTCGATCTTGCCCTGAACGATCTTCTCGGCGATGGCCTCGGGCTTGCCCTTGACCTGATCGAGAGCGATCTCACGCTCCGTGGCGAGGACTGATTCCGGGATCTCTTCACGGCCGAGGAACTTGGGGTTCGCAGCGGCGATGTGGAGGGAGATGTCGCGGACGAAGGCCTGGAAGATTTCATTGCGGGCGACGAAGTCGGTCTCGCAGTTCACTTCGATGAGCACGCCGATGCGGCCTGCCATGTGGATGTAGGAGGCGATGATGCCTTCCTTCGTCTGGCGGTCAGCTTTCTTCTCGGCCTTGATGGTGCCTTTTTTGCGGAGGATGACTTCGGCCTTTTCGAGGTCGCCATCGGCTTCCTTGAGTGCGGCTTTGCATTCCATCATGGCTGCGTTGGTCTTTTCACGCAGGGCCATGACTGTTTTAGCGGTGATTTCTGCCATAGGTCTATGAATGGGGGAAAGGGTTACTTCTTCAGCTCAGCAGTGGCGGTGATGACGGGGTCGATCAGCTTCTGCAGGATGATGCGGCTGGAGCGGATGGCGTCGTCGTTCGCGGCGATCGGATAGTCGATCTTGTCCGGGTCGGCGTTTGTGTCCACGAGGGCCACGATCGGGATCTTCAGACGGCGGGACTCATGCACGGCGATGTGCTCGCGGGCGGCATCGACGATGATGACGGCGTCAGGGAATTTCTCCATGCCACGGACACCACGCAGGTTGCGCTCGAGCTTGATGCGCTCGCGGTTCAGGGAGGCAAGTTCCTTCTTGGACATCGCTTTGAACTCGGGCTTCTTCTCGATTTCTTCGAGGTAGGCGAGACGGGCGACGCTCTTGCGGATGGTTTCGAGGTTCGTGAGGGTGCCACCGAGCCAGCGGTGATTCACGTAGAACTGACCGCAGGCTTCAGCCGCTTCGCGGATGGCTTCCTGGGCTTGGCGTTTGCAGCCGACGAAGAGCATGCGCTTGCCTTTGCTGGCAAGTTCCGCCAGGAATTTGGCGGCGACATCGATCTGCTTGACGGTCTCCTCGATGTTGAGGATGTGGATCTGATTGCGGGTATCGAGGATGAAGGGCTTCATCTTCGGATTCCAGCGTTTGGTCTGGTGACCGAAGTGGACACCAGCTTCGACGAGTTCGGCGAGGATTTGGGACATGTAGTTAGTTGAGGTGCTTGTCTTCCGCACGCGTCGCTCAGCGAGACGGGCGCTCAAGGCAGTGAGCCTTGATCCGGGAGACCGGCGGGTGGATGGTTTGCTGAAAACTCCCTCCAAGCCATAGGGCCGGGCGGAAGGGCGCGCATGGTAGGGGCGAAGCGCCCTGCGGCAAGTGGTTTTTCCGGCACATTCCGACTGGTTTGGCCGGGGGTGCCACCGCTTTTACTACGCCTCCGGGTTGATGAACATGTACCCCGCACTCCGCACGGTGCGGATGTAGCGGGGCTGGTGGGCATCATCGCCGAGCTTTTTGCGAAGCGCGGCGACGTGGACATCGACGCTGCGGTCGAAGACCTCGTATTCGCGGTCGCGGAGGTTTTCGATGAGGGCTTCGCGGGACTTGATGCGGCCGCGGGACTTCATGAGCGCGGTGAGGATGTCGAATTCGACGGGAGTGAGCACGAGCACCTGATCGTTCTGCGTGGCGACCCGGGCATCGAGGTTCAGCCGCACGGTGCCGACGACGATCTCTTTGATCGGGGCCTCGGCAGGCGCGGCTGTCTGGGCAATCACTGAACGACGTGTGACGGCGCGCAGGCGGGCGAGCAGCTCGCGGGTGGAGAAGGTTTTCGGCAAATAATCATCGGCTCCGATCTCCAGGCCGACGATGCGGTCCGCCTCCTCCCCGCGTGCGGTGAGCATGAGGATGGGCACCGCCGACTTTGCGCGGATGCGCTTCAGCACTTCGAAGCCATCGCAGCCCGGCAGCATGAGGTCGAGGATGATGGCATGCCAGGGCGCGGCGAGGGCACGCTCGGCTCCCTCGGGGCCGGTGTGGATGAGCTCGACGGCGTAGCCCAGCGGCGTGAGGTAGTCGCGGATCAGTCCGGCGAGCTTGCGGTCATCGTCGATGACGAGGACGTGGGTAAGGCCGTCTTGAAAGGAGGCGGGTTCGGGAGGCATGGTGCGGAGTCTAGCGGGGCAGGGGAGCGGATGGGGATGAGATTTACACAGACTTAACAAAAAAGGACCGGTTTGGACACACGGCATTTACAGGCCGCCGCCTTCATGGGGGTGTCACGGATGGAGCAGGGCCTATCCTCCTTTAGTAGGATTGCACGGTTGTGTGACTGCTTTAGTCATGTGGCAGACTTTCTCCACCTCGTATCCCTCAGCATCCCCGCACGATGAACCTCAACGGCCCGACCTCGAACACGCTCGATTTATTTTGTCGTGCGCACTGGCGGCCTCTGCACGCAGCAGCCTGCCAGCGGGGCTGTGCGCCGGTCGAGGCAGTGGATGCGGTGCAGGATGTCTTCCTCTCTCTAGCTCGTCGTGGATTGATTGAGTATCTGGCAAGCCTGCCCGTCGAGGCGCAGGCTTCCTACCTTTTCCTCCGGCTGCGTCATGTGATCATCAATCGCTGGCGCGATGTCCGCCGCCAGTGTCGCGGTGCGCTGGAAATGGCGGTATCCCTGGAGGATGAAAATGTCCCCGAGCTGCCCACCCATGCCACGCCCGCCACTGAGGCAGATCGCCCTTGGCTGGCGAAGTGCCTCAGCGATGCTCTCGACCGCCTGCGTGTGCAAACTCGGGCTCCCCAGTGGCAGGAGATCAGCCCTTGGTTATTCGATGAAGAGCGTGAAAGGACGCGTTCGGGGGCTCAACGCGTGGCTCTGCATCGCGCTCGCCAGAAACTCCGAGTGCTGGTGCGTGAGGAAATGAATGGCTCCTTCAAAGATTGGAACGTGGCAAAGTCGCCTTGATTCGACTTGTGATTGCGGGCGGGCGCTCCACCTTTTTCGAAAGCGCATTATCTAGCCATGCCCCCCGCCTTTTCTATCCGCACCGCCGCCCGCCAGTGTGAAGTCGCCTGGTTCTCCGCTCTCTGTTCCGACGATTACGAGTTCCTCGGCGTACCCGATGGCTCTCTGCGCTCGAATTACGAACATTGTGGAGACATCGTGAGAAAGGCGGACGCGCTCGGCTTCCAAAACATCCTCCTGCCCAGCGGTTGGATCGCTGGACAGGACGCTCTGGCCTTTGCCGCTGCCATGGCACCGCAGACCCGGCAGATCAATCAACTCGTCGCCCTCCGCATGGGCGAAGTCTGGCCGCCGATGCTTGCCCGCGCACTTGCCACGGTGGATCACATCGCCAAGGGCCGCCTTTGCATCAACATCATCTCCTCCGACATGCCCGGAGCGAAGGAGAGCAACGAAGTCCGCTATGCCCGCGCCAGCGAGATCATCCAGATCCTCCAGGGCCTCTGGCGCACCGACGGCCCCTTTGAATGGAAGGGTGAGTTTTATCAAATCTCCCTGCCCAATACCGAACCCGCCAAGCCCTACCAGCAAAACGGCGGCCCCCTCATGTACTTCGGGGGCATCTCGCCTGCTGCGCAGGACCTGTGCGCAAAGCATTGTGATGTCTTCCTCATGTGGCCCGAGACGGAGGACCGCATCGCCGAAACCATGCGAGTCATGTCCGAAAAAGCTGCTGCCTATGGCCGCCAGATCGACTTCGGTTTCCGCGCGCACGTCATCGTCCGCGAAACCGAGTCCGAAGCCCGTGTTGCCGCTGACCGCCTCATCTCCAAGCTTGATGCCACCAAGGGTGCCGAGATAAAAGCCCGTTCCCAGGACAGCCAGAGCGCCGGAGTGAAGCGCCAGGACGAACTCCGCGCCCAGTCGAAGGATCTCTACATCGAAGATCACCTCTGGAGCGGCATCGGCCTCGCCCGCAGCGGCTGCGCCAGCGCCATCGTCGGTGATCCCGATCAGGTTCTCGCTAAACTGAACCGCTACATGGACATGGGTATGAGAGCTTTTGTCCTCAGCGGCTACCCGCACCTCGATGAGTGCGATCTCTTCGCCAAACACGTTCTGCCCAAGCTTCCCACCTGCCGCTTGAACGAACTCCAAGGTCGCCGCGTTCCCGACCCCGTCACTCCTCTCACTACCGCACCTCGCCGCTGATATGTCTTCCCCCGTTCGCTTCGCCCTCGCCGGATTCGGTGCCTGGGGCAAATTTCACGCTCAATCCATCGCTGGAAATCCAGATGCCCAGCTCGTCGCCATCACCGCGCCTTCGGAGGCTTCGCGTGAAGAAGCCCGCATGCTCTATCCTGATGCGCACATCTTCGCCGACAGCCTCGACATGATCGAGCAGGCCGAGTTCGACATCATCGACATCGCCACACCAAGTCACACGCATCGAGAGATCGCATTGGCAGCGATGGCGAAGGGCAAACATGTGCTGTTGGAGAAGCCGATGGCCATCACGCTCGACGACTGCAAAGCCATCGTCGCTGGTGCTCGCGAGCATGGCGTGCATCTCGCCGTCGGCCATGAGTTGCGCCTCTCCAGCCAATGGGGCCGCATCAAGGAGATCATCGACGCCGATACCATCGGCGACCCGCAATACGTGCTCGTCGAGCTTTCGCGAAAACCCTATCGACTCGGAGCGAGTGGCTGGCGTTACGACCAGAGCCGCGTCGGCTCGTGGGTGCTGGAAGAGCCGATCCACTTCTTCGACCTCGCCCGCTGGTATCTCGAAGGCAGTGGCGATCCGGTGGAGCTTCATGCGTATGCGAACTCGCGTGATCCGCAGCGCCCAACCTTGTTTGACAACTTCAGCGCCATGTTCAAATACGCCAACGGCAGCTACGCCGTCGTCTCGCAGACACTCGCCGCCTTTGA
>JBILPY010000203.1:0-7186 GCA_044373575.1 Prosthecobacter sp.
AAAGCTGCTCCGGCGTTTGCTCCACGACCGGGGTGGCGGCGAGGTTTTTGTTGAACTCGGCGAGCGCGGCGGCGTAGCGCTCGGTACGCTCTTTGATCTCGGCCTGATGCGGCGCCAGTGCCGCCTGCCGATACACGTGCCTGCCAGTGCCCATGCCGAGCACGACGATGGAGAACAGCGCAACAATGAGCCAATAGCGGCTGCCGATGCGCACGTCATCGCGCTTCAACTCACCAAACAGCACCCACAGCGTCAGCAAACCGACCGCCGCGCCAGAAAAGATGATGACATAAAGCTGCATGGTGATGCCCGCCGGTGGCAGCGTGAAAAGCAGCAGCGGTCCAAGCACGAACTGCCCGAGCGTGACGTAGGCGCACGCCTTGTAAAACAGACGGCGCAGCCCCGGCCCGGTGAAGCCATCGAGATGCGAGAGGTCAGCGCCTTTGCGCCCGAACCACCCGGCGAGAAAGAGCCCCGTCATCGCGATGCTCGCGGCCATGAAGTGCAGGTAGCGCGGCAGCACATTGCCAATGCTCAGGCTGGAAAAAAAGCCGCGCACCTTTTCCCACTCGGAGGGAAACAGCATGAGGTTCACGTTCGCCAGGAAGATGAGCGGAACAAACAGCAGCAGTAGTGTCGCCGCGAGGCCCACAAGCTGATGCAGCGTCTTTTTGCCTCCAACGCTCCACGCCTCCCATTTGTATTTGTGCAGGTAGGTCAGCAAGAAGGCCACGGTCACCAACGGCACGATCATAAGCCAGGCATGACCCGTGAGCGCGTTCGCCGAGTACCACTGCATGGTATAAACCAGATTGATGCACAGCAGCGGTCCGATGCCCATCACCACCGCCAGGCTCTTGTTCACCGTCACCGTCTGCGCGATGGCATGAGCCAGCGCGTCCCAGCGCTTGTTTTTCCTCCCCAACCACTCAAACCAAGTGACGAGCACCGAGCCGCCAACCATGAGATTCACAAACAGGATGTGAACGAGGAAGAAGATCACGAGAAACCCGATCAGTACGCCTTCCGGCAAAGGCAGCGGCAGCGGTAGATCGCGTGGGATGGGAGTGGATGCGAGAAAGGCATGCATGGCGGTGAAAATCAGCGTGTGGGTGGTGTGGCAGCGGTCATGGCAGGCGCTGGTGCCGCCGGGGCGATGACAATCCCGGCGCTTTGTGCTCCAGGCAGGGTTTGCCGGTTGGCACGGAGCTGCTGGAGATAGGCGACGAGCGCCTCGGCCTCCTTTTCGCTGCCTGGGAAGGGCGGCATGAAGGTGCGGGTCTGGTGCATGCCTTGGATGAAGAGAGTCATGCCCGCGCTGTCCCAGGGCTTGTCCGCGCCATACATGACGGTGAATTTTTCGATCACTCCATTCAGCCCGGTGGTGCTGTGACAGCGGGAGCAGGCGAGCATGAAGATGTCCTGCCCGGCCTCGGCCTTGTTCGCCTCGGTGATCTCGCGGTGCCGCGCATACGTCGCGTGTTTCAGCAGGCCCTCGCTTTGCAGGAAGGCCAGCTCGTCTTTGTGGACGCCGTTGGAATACATGTATTCGCCGATGACCCAGGGCTTACGCATGAACTCACGCGCCCGCTCGAAGTGCCCGAGCAGCCAGATGCCCATGAAGCTCGGGATCAGCAGCGCCCAGCGCGGGATCATGAAGCTGCTGCCCAAGCCGCCGAGGCCGACCACCAAAAACGCGATGACCGTCCAGCCGAGCAGCGACTGAAACTGGCCGTGCCAGCTCATGAATTCCTGCGTGAGCAGCGCCACGGAGCTGTTCGCCTTCATCGTCTCCGGCACGGCGTTCCAGTACCAGGTGCCGAACAAAAAGGTGCCCAGCAGCGCAACGAGCACCACATGCGACAGGCGATAGACAATCCACTCCCGCAGTCGCCGGGGATCGGGGGTTTGCTCGTCCTTTTTCTTCGTGAAAAAGAACGTGGCGAACCACAGGAAGACCGCGCCGGTCATCAGGGCAAAGAACGTGCGGAAGCCGAGCTGCGGCAGGTAGAGCGGGTTCGTCATCGCATCCCAAAAAGCACGCGTTTGGTTCCACTCGCCCGGTTTCATCATGAAGCCGAGCACGGCGACGATGAGCGCCATCGTCAGCCAGGACATGATGCTCAGCGCCATGCCGATCTTGATGTGCTTGCGCTTCTTTTCCGCCGTGTCCGCCTTCTTCCAGCTCAGGAACCACCACATGATCAAAGCCACCTCGCTGATGAAGACCAGCCACTCCGCAAACCAGCCCCAGAAGAACACGCGCAGCAGCGATCCGATGGCAAACGGCGCGAACAACGAGGTCGAAAGCCAGATGCCCACGCCCGTCATCGCACCGACCGTCGTCGTCACGATGAAAACGATGAAAGTGATGCGATACGCGAGGTGATCGATGTCCGGCCGGTTGTTTTTGTGCGCCCACCACTCCATCCACGTCAGCAGCGGATACGCACCGACCGCCAGCGGATGATTGATGAGCACATGCAGGCTGGCGATGAGGCCGATGATCAAACGGCCACCGGCAAGGTGATCCATGTAAAACGAGGGGAAGTCCATGACGTGAGGGACTTCGCACCACATGAGTGTTTGGAAATGTGGCGAAATGCCGCACTGCCCGTATCACACCCCTGGCGGCATCTTCACGAGCTTGCGCTGGAGCGTGCGGCGGTCGATGCCGAGGGCTTCGGCGGCGTGGGAGATGTTCCCACCGCAGTCGTGCAACACCCGCTGGATGTGCTCCCACTCGAGTCTCGCGAGGCTGGGTGTGTCGTTCGCGGAAGGACGTGGTGAGGCGCTGCTTTTACCTTGCAGCGCGGCGAGCACTTGATCGGCGCTGGCAGGCTTCAGTAAGTAGTCATCCGCACCGAGGCGCACAGCTTCGAGTGCTCCGGGGATGCTGCCGTAACCCGTGAGCACGATGAGACGCGCCTGCGGCAGCTTTTGGCGCAGCGTGGGGATCAAGGTCATGCCATCCACAGCACCGAGGCGCATGTCGAGCACGATGCCGTCGATGCCACCGGCCTCCGCATAACCTAGCGCCTCGTGTTTACCAGCGGCTTGCAGCACATCGCAGCCCCGCCGCCGCAGGGCCAGCGCGAGCGTGGCGCGGAAGCCTTCGTCGTCTTCGATGAGGAGCACGTTCATGGGATTTGAGAGGCGTGTTGAGGAAGGATGAGCATCACACGCGCACCGCCTTCGCGACGGTTTTCGACTTCGAGGCTGCCATGCATCGACGCGGCGAGCCGACGCACGAAAAACAAACCCAGGCCCATGCCGCTGCCGGGATCACGCGTGCTGCGGAAAGGCTCGCCCCAATGGCGCAGCATCTCCGCGCTGAATCCGGGGCCGTGATCTTCGACGATGAAGCGCAGCTCGCTCTGATGCTCATCGACACGCAAAACGACCTCCCCCTCATCAGCGGAGGCCAACAGCGCATTGCGCAGCAACACGAGCAAAGCCTCACGCAGCCCGGCGCAGGCCACAGGGGCATCTTTGGCCTTCAAATCGAGCTTCACACGACCGCGTTGCGTTTCTGGCAGTTCATCAAGTGCGGCATTGACGGTGCGCCACACGACGCAGGGCACTGCGGAAAGTCCCGTGGCCTCCTGACCGAGCTCGCGCAGACGTTGCAGCACTTTTTGGCAGCGCACGGCCTCGCGGGCGATGATCGCCGCCGTCTCGGCATCGGGATGTGTCTTCATCTCCTCCGCCGCCAGCGCGATGGTGCCCAGCGGCGTGCCCAGCTCATGCGCAAAGCCCGTCGCCAATGCCGCCACGGAGAGAAACCTCTCGCGCGAGTCCAGCTCCGTGCGCAATCGCTCGCGCTCCTTTTGCAGCCGGTGCGAGCGCCGCCGCAGCGCGAGCAGCAGCGTCAGCACAAAGCCACCCGCGAGCACCAGCGCGATGAAAAATCCCTGCGTGAGCATTTCCGCCGGAACAGCAGATCCGTCCGCCATGCGCAGCGGCACTGCTTTTTGCCAAAGCCAGCCGCAGGCCAGCGTGGTGAGCAGCCCGAGCCCAGCCACCGCCGAGGCCCGCAGCGCCACCGCCGCCAGCGTGAGCTGCACAAGATAAAACAGCGCGAAGGGATTCCCCAGCCCGCCGGTCCAGTGCAGCAAAAACGTGAGCGTGAGCGCATCCCACACCACGAGATGAAAAAAGCCCTCCTTCAGTTCCCAGCGGATCTGGCGCAGCCACCATTCGAGCAGCGCGTTGGTGATCAGCGTCAGGACCACCGCGCCGCCGCATTGCCACCGCGGCACCTCCACGCCCATGCGCCACACGACCGCGAGCGTGATGCCCTGCCCCGCCGCCGCCAGCCAGCGCAGCAGCACCAGCACCCGCGCCGAGAGCGCTCCACCCGCCCACACCTCGCTCAAACCAAGCCAGCGGTGCCAGCGTGGCGTTTCAGTGGGCGGATGGAAGGCATGTGAAGACATGAGGGATAGTGCGTGCTGCTGACAGCCTGTCCATTCGATGCGGCGTTTTGCCGCAGTGACTGTTCAGCGGTGCCGACGAGTGTGACATTGTATGAAAACACTCGCCACATCCTTCCTCGCCGTCACGACTCTTCTCGCCGCCCCGGCCCTGCGGGCCCAGACACCTGCGCCAGCCTCCTACATGCTCTGCATGGCCTGCCACGGGCCGGACGGCAAAGGCATGGGTGCCGGCACCCCCACTCCGATGGCTCCGCCGCTCGCCGGTTCGAAACTGGCCGGCTTCGGTGATGGCGAGTTGATGGCCTCCATTGTGTTCACCGGCATCGAGAAGCAGGACGCCAAGTTCATCGGTATCATGGCCCCCCTCGGCCCGGCGATGACCGACGCCCAGATGGCCGAGGCACTGACTTATGTGCGCGGCAGCTTCGGCGACAACGCCCCCGCCGTCACCGCAGACCAGATCAAAGCCTGGCGCGAAAAATACACTGGCAAGCCAATGCAGAAACGCGCCGACTTGGAAGCCAAGCTGAAGTGAGAGACACAGGCTTCACTTTCGCTTGAAGCGCACGAAGTAGTTCTCCTTCAGCAGATCCTTCACTTCATCCACCTTCTCAAAACCTGCGGCGATGACTTCGGCCTCGAAGACCTCCTGCCCGGCGCGGACGTGGCCCATGATAAAGTCGCTCGATTCACCGGGGATGCGTTTGAAGTCGATCAGCACCAGTTCGCCGCCCGGTTTGAGCGCCTTGTGCAGCGTGGCGAGGCTGGCGCTCGGGAACTCGAAGTGGTGATACACATCGCAGATGAAGGCGAGGTCGATGCTCGCATCCGGCAGCTCCACGCTGCGTTCGGTGCAGAGAATTGTCTGCACGTTCGATGCGCTTGCTTTGGAGGCGCGGGCCTTGATGTGTTCGAGGAAGTTTTTGGCGATCTCGACGGCATAGACCTTGCCGGTGGCCCCGACGGCCTGCGCAAAGTGCAGCGTGAACAGTCCCGTCCCTGCTCCGATGTCCGCCATGATCATGCCCGGCTTCAATCCTGCCGCAGCGACGATTTTCTCCCTCTGATGGAAGATCTCGCGGCTCTCGGTTTCAAACTTCTTCGTCCACTCCTCGACGTTGAGCTTCGGATCGAGGAATTTGTCGTTGATGCCCGGCTTGACGCTGACGTCTTGAGCGAAAGCAAGGCTGGCGAGAAGGCAGAGGAGGGTGGTGGTGCGTTTCATGATGGGAGTGAGGTTAACGTGTTGCCGTGCTGAAGGTTCGCCACGAGCCCGCGAGATTGCGCACCTTGAAGCCATGCTGCGCGAGCAAGCGGCAGGCAAAGTAGCTGCGCTGGCCGCTCTGGCAGGAGGCGATGATCTCCTTGTCCTTCGGTAGTTCGCCGAGGCGGGCGCGGAGTTCATCCAACGGAATATGAATGGAGCCGGGGATGCAGCCCTTGGCACGTTCATCGGCGCGGCGCACATCGAGCACGACCGTCTTCGCCGGATCGAGCGTGGCGATCTCATGCCACTGCGCGAGAGCGACATCGCCAGCGAGCACGTTTTGCGCGGCCATGCCAGCTAGGTTCACGGGATCTTTGGCGGAGCCAAAAGGCGGCGCGTAGGCCAGCTCCAGCTCGGCGAGATCATGCACGGTCATGCCTGCCTTCAAAGCGGTGGCGAAGACATCGAGACGCTTGTCCACGCCATCGCGGCCCACGGCTTGAGCACCGAGAAGTTTGCCCGTGTCAGTCGCAAACAGCACCTTCAGCGCGATGGGTTCCGCGCCGGGATAGTAGCCCGCGTGCGAAGCCGGATGCATGTGCAGCACCTCGCAGGCGATGCCCGCCGCACGCAGCGTCTTTTCATTCACGCCCGTACAGCCAGCAGTGAGTCCAAAGAGACGCAGCACCGCCGTGCCCTGGGTGCCTTGGTAGCTGGCGCTGCGTCCAATGATGTTGTCTGCGGCGATGCGGCCCTGGCGATTCGCCGGACCTGCCAGCGGGATCAAACTCCACGCGCCCGTGATGACATCGCGAACCTCCACGACATCGCCCACGGCATAGATCGCGGGATCGCTGGTCTGCATGCGCTCATTCACGCGGATGCCGCCGCGCTCGCCGATCTCCAGCCCGGCGGCCTTTGCCAGCGAACTCTCCGGCTTCACACCCATGCCGAGAATCACGACATCCGCTGGAAGTCGGTGTCCATCTTTGAGCACCACAATCGAGGCGCGGGCAGGCTCAGCATCGGTCGGTACTTCAAACGCGGCCACGGCGCTGCCGGTGCAAAGCTCCACGCCATGCTGCTTGAGTTCGAGATGCAACCACGCGGCCATCTCAGGATCGAGCGGAGCCATGACCTGCGGTAGCGCCTCGACGAGCGACACCGACACACCGCCATGACGCACGAGCTGCTCCGCCATCTCCAGTCCGATGTAACCCCCTCCAACGACCACCGCGCGCGAGCCCTCGCTCTCGCCTATCCACGATTTGATCCGCACCACATCGGGCACATTGCGCACGGTGAAGTGACCGTCGCGCCCGATGCCAGGAATCGGCGGTGTCAGCGGTGCAGCACCGGTGGAAATGACCAGAGCATCGTAAGGCAGCGTGTATTCGCGGTCGTTCGCCAGCTCGCGCACGTTCACGACCTTTGCCTCGCGATCAATCGACACGACCTCGCTGTTCACACGCACGTCGAGATTGAAACGCGAGTGCAGGCTCTTCGGCGTCTGCACCAGCAGGTCTTCCTCGTTCGCGAT
>JBILPY010000013.1:0-23421 GCA_044373575.1 Prosthecobacter sp.
AGCCCGCCCCGCACGGCAAGCGGCAAGTTCGAGGCACAATTTCAGATTTCCGTTTCCCGATTCTGGCTTTAAGCTCCGCGCATGTTCGAAATCTTCGCCAATCCCTTCTACACCTTCTGCATGGGTCTCACCCTCGGAGCCGTCTTCCTCGTCCTGGCCATCTTCAGCCACTGGAAGACCAAAGGCGAATTCCGCCGCTACAAGACCCACCTGAGCGACAAGCTGGAGCTCGAAGCCCGCCAGATGTCCGAGACCAACAAGGAGAAAGCCCGCCTGGCCTCCGAGAACGAAAGCCTCCGCATGCAGGTCTCCCGCCTGAACGAAAAGCCGGACAACAAGCTCACCCGCGAGCTGGAAATCATGGCCCGTGCCGAGAAGCACATGATGATCAATGCCCCCGGCTTTGCCCCCGCCTGGGAGATGGCCAAGTCCACCGCCCTCACCCAGCTCGATTCCGAGGAAAAAGGCACCTCCTTCCCCCAGAAAATCTTCCGCAAGCTCATCGGCTCCGGCTCGAACGGTTCCAACGTGGCCCTGCCAGAGAACGCCGCCACCGCCGCCAAGTCCGGCACCAACACCGCCGCTACCTGAGGTCCCGTCATGCGCCCGGAGAAGGTCAAGTTCATGCTCCTCGCCGCCGACATGAAGCGGGCTGTGCGTTTTTACAAAGAGGTCTTCGGGCTCGAGCAGATCTTCATCAGTGACTTCTGGAGCGAGCTGAACTTCGGCAATGCCATCATCGCCTTCCACGGCGGTCACGATGGCAGCATCAACACCACCGGCCTCAGCTTCCAGTTCGAGGACGTCTTCGACACCGTCGAGCGCATCGAAAAAGCCGGAGGCATTCTCTTGGAACTTCCCGCCCAGCGCGATGGAGAACCCATCATGCTAGGCCGCTATCGAGACCCCGAAGGCAACGAGGGTTTCATCACACAGTATGTCGGGTGAGGACTGGCGGGGAGTGGTCCGTGTAGCGGTCGATCCAAAATCACCAGCGCTCGACATCCTCGAGCTCAGGGGTTTTTACAGCCCCAATTCTTCAACGACTTGTGGATCACTCAGCAGCGAGCTTTTCGCTGTCTGGACTGACGAGCCGGTCTCTTTTGCATTCCGAAGGAAGGCCTCAAGGCCAGCACCTGAACGCGCCGGATTCAGCACCTGGGCACGCACGACTTCGCCGAGGCGTAGCAGTGCATCCAGATAGGGCCAGACACGAATATCGACCTTCGGGCGCATGTTACGCAGACTGTTCAAGGTCGTGCGGATTTCATCCTCTTGGATGCCGAGACCGCCGCCACGTCCCTCATCATTTTTGACAGATTGCAGCAGCCCCTGGCCACCACTATCCACGGCCTGCACTGACCCTGCCAGCGAGAGCGTCTTCACTGCCCGACCCTGAGCGTGCTGGAGGAGAAACTTCGCGCTCAGGCAGTGCGGCGCTTTTTGCAACACCGCCTGGAGTCGCGCCATGGCCTGCGGAGACTTCAGGATGCCCATGGCTGAGCGTGGATCACGCAGGCAGACATCCTGGATGATCGCGAATTCGGACACCGTGGCGGCCAGTGTCTCATCCCGCTTTTCCGCCGCGAGCGCCACCGCTTCATCGAAGTGTTTGATGGCAAAAACACAGACCTTCAACAGCGGCAGAGGCCCATCCATCACGAGGACATCGGATACCGAAACCTCATTTTTGGCAGGCACCGCCACGAGCTTGCAGGAGCCATTCGACGCCCCGCGAATCTTCGCCGCCACCGAGCCGATGGGTTGAACGGCGCCGTCCGCATTCATATCTCCTGTCACGGCAAAAGCGGGGTCCCAAGTCTTCCCTGTGAGAGCAGCTTCCATCAGCAAAGCGCAGGCCACAGCGGCAGACGGACCATCTTTATCCGAGTACTTCTCCTCAAAAGCCAGCTCGAGATCTGATGACGCTGGCAGCACCGGATGCCGCACGCTCATGTACTTCTGCACTTCATTCAGAGCTGCTTGCATCTCCAGCCCCACACCTTGGTTAAAGCGCAGCGAGCCGCCTCCGTAAACAACGGTGGCATTCATGAGAGATACCGCCCCAGCTTCTTTCCCTGAAGCCAGCGGCATCACCAGCAGTCCGTTTACATGCACTTGCTTGAGCTTAAACTCCACCGGCCCACTGGATGGCCCGGCCTGGCCGAAACATGTCTCATGCACGCCGAGAATCACGACGATGAACAATAGAAAACGAGTAATCAGGGCGCTTGTGGGCATCGTGTTCGTGTCTTTATTTAGACCCTAGGTCTCTTCCAGTGACTTCCGCGATCTGTCAATCAGGCAGATACCTTTCCAAACCAGAAGATGCGCGCCGCATCAACGTCTCTCCGGCTGCCGACCCGCACAAAAAAGAGCGGCGGACTTTCGTCCGCCGCTCGGGCAAGGTCATGTGGGGGACGTGGTTTACAGCTTCGTGTAGCCGACGCTCTCGCAGGGCATGTCCCAGAGCTTCTTCAACTCGGCATCCAGCTTGGTGATGCTGAAGCTGACGCCGGCCATCTCCTGACAGGTGACGATGTTATCGACGATGGTCTGGTGAACTTTTAAGCCACGGGCTTCGAGGATGGGCTTTGCGGCGCGCAGCATTATGAGAAGCTCCATCATGTGGGTGGAGCCGAGGCTGTTCACGAAGAAGACGATCTCGTCTCCGGCATTCAGCGGCAGGTCATCGGCAAAGAGGAGGTCGAGGATTTTCGGGGCGAGTTCATCCGCGGTACACATGGGGATGAGACCGACGCCTTTTTCGCCGTGGATGCCCATGCCCAGTCCGATGACGTCATCGGCGAGGTCAAAGGTGGGTGCGCCGGTGGCGGGGATGGAGCCGGGCTTTGTGGAGACGCCGACGGTGCGGGTCATATCGACGGCCTTTTGGGCGATGCGCACCAACTCATCCAATGAGTCAACGACGCTGGCGGCAGCACCGGCGAGTTTGGTGATAGGCACGAGGCCGGCGACGCCGCGACGATTTTGCTTTTTGTCCGGCGGGGCGGAGCAGACGTCGTCATTGATGATGACGGTCTTGATGGTGATGCCTTCGTCCGTGGCGAGTTCGCCGCCGATGTCGAAGTTCATCACGTCGCCGGCGTAGTTGCCGTAAAGATAGAGGACGCCTTTGCCACGGCTGACGGCCTGGGTGGCCTCCAAAACGATGTCAGGCGGAGGTGCGGCGAAGATGTCGCCTACGGCTGCGCCATCAGCCATGCCTTTGCCGACGAGGCCGTGATAGATCGGCTCATGACCGGCTCCACCGCCCACGAGCAGCGCGGGTGCGTCAGGGCGCAGGTCGTTCATGACGATGGAACGCTTGCCCACGCGGCGGGCCTTGCCGTCATAGGCGAGCACGAGCCCCTCGAAGAGTTCGTCGGCACACTTCAGCGGGTCATTGATGATCTTTTTAGCGGAGTTGTTGCTCATGGGGAATACAGAACGGGTTGGTTTGGCGGTCGCAAGGTGTAGCGGGCGGCCTTCCACCTGTCAAAGCTGGATGCGTGTCATCCACCGCCCATTTCCTGCTCACTCGTCCTCCACTTTTTTCACCGGCCGCACGGTGCCCGAGCTGGGCATGGCGCTGAAAAGGAAGTAGCGGGGGGAGCGGAGCATGTCGCCAACCTCACGTGTGGCGGCACGCTGGAGGTAACCTTGGAGGCGCTCCAGTGCACTGGGCCATTTGGTGAGGTGCTTTTCCAGGAAGCGGCGGAGGCTGGCATTGGCGCGGAACTCGACGGACAGGGTGCCGAGATTCAGCAGCAGGATGCCGAGGCAGATGGCAAGCAGACCGATGAGCGCGAAACGCGCAGGGAACTTCAGCAGGATCATGCCACCGGCAGCCAGCACGGCGGCGAGAGTGGGGGCGTAGCGGTTGAGTTTGATCACGGACTGCCGCCATTGGAAATCCTTGAGGGCATCGCCCTCCTGCACGGCGTGGCCGGCCTCGTGCAGGGCGATGGTCCAGGCGGCCATGGTGGTCCCCTGCCCCACTTCGCGGCTGAGGAAGAGGCGACGCCGGGCGGGGTCGTAGTAGTTCGTGACCGTGCCGTTGTGCTCGATGATCTCGACATCGCTGACGCCTTCGAAATTGAAGAACAACTGCGCCATCTCCGAGCCGGTGTGGGCGGTGGGGACGCGCTCCTTCACGCCCTGCGCCCACATTTCATCAAACCTCCCTGTGGCCCAACGACAGATGCCGAGACAGATCAGGAAGAGAACGATGGGGATGACAAGCATGATGAATCAGGTCCAGGTGCCGGGCTTGAGGAAACCGATGGGCAGGCTGGAGGAGTTAACGTTGTAGAAGTTGGCAATGTTCGGGAGGACGTAGCTTATGTTGGCCGCAGGCACACCAAACCAGCGCAGCATTTCCGCGAGGAACTGATCGACGCTCGTGGTCGGAATCAGGCGGCCACCATAGCCGGTGTCATTGCTGCTCTCCAATGCGAGGTCCGGGAAGCTGCCGTAGATGCGCCCGCCCTGCACGGGACCGCCCATGATAAGCGCGTTGCCGCCCCAAGCGTGGTCGGTGCCGTTGCCATTGCTGCGCAGCGTGCGGCCGAAGTCGGAGGCGCTGAAGGTGATGACGCTGTCCTGATGACCGAGCTGCTCCAAAGCGCGCTGGAAGGCGAAGAGGGCGGGGTCAAGGAGGTCGAGCATCTCCGCCTGCGAGTCGAGCAACTCGCCATGATGATCCCAGCCCCCGTGGCTTATGAAAATGGTCTGGCGACGCAGCCCGAGTTGCGCGCGCAAGGCGATCATCTTTGCCGCAGCGAGGAAGTTGCTGGCGACCCAGTTGTCGGAGGGGAAGAAGCCGCTGATGGCACTGGCGTCGAAATTATTGAACTGCTGAAGGAAGAACTCCTGGAGCTCGATGCTGCTCTTTGTGAGCTGCGAGTAGGACTGCTGCATCAGGTTCGCGTAACTCTGCTCGATGATGCTTTTGTGGGCGGCATTCTTCAGACGCAGCGGATGTAAAGCGCTGGATTGGTCTTCGCCCGTGAGCCGAAGCGCTCCGCTGTCCGTGACGACAAACTGCGTGGTGCTGTTCCCCACCTGTAGGAGGTTGTTTCCCGAAAGGGAGATGTTCATGGCGATGCTCGTGACATCATTCACCGTGGTGTGCAGCACATCCGCCGCACGTCCGCCCCAGCCGCTGAGCTGCGTCATCCCCTGCGGCACGGAAGTCTGCCACTGATCCACCTGATCGCTGTGGGAGTAGAGCGACTTCGGCAGCGGGACTGTCTCAGCGAGATACTGCGCCTTTGTCACCGGCTGAATGAGCGTGCCGACATTAGATAAAATGGCCGCGCGTCGTTTCGCAGTGTCGCCGCCGAGTCCGTTGAAGAGTTGCTGAAGGCCCGAACAACTCGGATGGATGCCGTAGATCTGCCCGTCGCCGCCACTTTGATTTAACGCCAGGAGTTGTCCTGTCGTGAGTGCCAGATTTCCACGTGTCGTCGAGTAGGTGGCATGACGGGTGGGATCGCGTGGCACGAGCCAGTTGAAGGAATCCATGCCGCCATGCAGGAAGAGGCAGACGAGGGATTTACGATCCGTCGGCACGCCTTGCGCTGCGGCCTTGCCGGCCATTTGCAGATTCAGCAGCATGTTCATCACCGAGATGCTGCTCACAGCCGAGCAGGCGCTCTGGCCGAGGAAACGACGACGAGTGGAGGAGTTCATATCTGTTTCGGTTATTTCATCACTGCACCCTCCGGTGCGACGAGGGCGAGGTAGGCGGCGACACGGGCACGGGCGGCGGTTTGATTTGCAGGAATCTGGGCGAGTGTGTCCAAAATCAGCGTGCGCGTGCTGGGGCGCATTTTGCCCGCGCAGAAAAGCAGGTTAAGATGATCGACAAGGCGTTCAGGAGTAGAAGCGAGATCTTTCTCGCGGGCTAGATCGATGGGGTAGCGATAGGTGTCCCACAGGTGAAAGCCGTTCTCGATCATGTCCCAGAGTCGGTTCGGATACGAGATGGCGCTGTAGCTATCCGTGATCTGGAAGACAGGCGCGGCGAGGTTGTTTTGCGTTAGCAGGCCGGGAGCTTTGTAGTCGGGGCGGTAGTAATTGAAGACGCTGGGCGCATAGGTCGGCTCCTGGCGACTGGCGTTGAAGAAGTCATTCCAATCCCACCACAGTAAGTTCGGCACCTGCTTCATGCCGAAGGCTCGGCCAAGCGCCATCGCGCGGATGACAGGCTCTTTCAGACGACCGTGGGCCGTGGTTTCGGTGAAGCGCGGATCACGGGCTTCGTCATCGAGCAAAATGGCGCGCACGACAGCACCGAGATCACCACGGACACCGCTGCCATTGTCTGTAAAGACGCCACCGATACGCTGGATGTAGGCCGGGCTGGGGTTGTCGGTGACGAGGAACTGGATCAACTGCCTGCTTATGAAGACGCCCGTGTTCGGGTGATTGAAAAGGAAGGTCACGGCATCCTCGATGTCGCACCGAGCATTCTCCGAAGTGGCCGAGCGTGCTGGGATAACATATCCACCAGGCAGAGTTTTGGAACCGAAGTCATGCCGATCCGCGTGAACGGACATGGGCGTGGTATAGTCCTGCTCCGTCCAGCCGCCACCGCCCCAGGTCTGCCCACCAAACCAGAAGCCGGTCATGACTCGAGCGAGCTGGGTGATGTCTGGATTCGTGTAGGTCGGGATCGGCTGGCTGAGGCCATCAAGCTGGCGCGTGCCATCGGGATTCAGCTTCCAAAGCCCGATGGTGAAGAGCTGCATGATCTCACGCGCGTAGTTTTCATCCGGGTAACGGTTGATGCTCGGGTCGGCCTTTTGGTTGCCCACATGACTGAGGTAGCGGCCCATGACGGGATGCATGGTGACCTCCGTCAGGATGTCGTGATAATTGCCAAAGGCCCGGCGCACGAAGATGTCGTAGTAGTCCGCCATGCCGAGGACGCGGTTCTCGATGTTCGAGTCTCGGCGAGAGGTGACGAGGATCTGGCTTAGCGCAAAAGCGACGCGCTGACGGAGCTGGTCCTCACCCTGAATGGCCGCACGGGCAAAAGCGGTCATCATGTTATTACCAAAGAGGAAAGGGTCCTCGTCCGTCCCGCCGAAGCTGTAATCCCGCTTCTGGCGCTGGCTGAAGATGTCCTCGTAAATCCCCTTGATGTAGGTCGAGTGCAGCGTGCTCGGTTTGGCGATCTGCTCTGTGATCCAAGCCTCATAACCAAGCTGCTGCACGCGCTGGATGTCCTCCATCGTCGGACCGAAGGCCGCCTGCATGAGGAAGCGTGAGGCCTGCACGCGGGACACGCTCGTGCCAGCACCACCGCCAGGAAAACCACTCGTGTTTGATGCGCCCTGGAACTGCTCCACGAGCGTGGCGTAGTCACCGCTCAGTGTGCTTTCGGTATTGCCATCCTGGTTCGCATCCACCGGCACGTCACTGCGCGTGCTGCTGCCGCTGGTCGTGCTGGAGCCGAGCACGTTCGCCTCGGTCCAGTCGCTGACCCCATCGCTGTCCGTGTCCTGATTTAAGACGCGAGCCTGATAAAAGATGGGTGCGCCGCCGAACACACCTGCGACGGTCTGATGATACTCCTCACCCACAGCAACAGGGTTTCCTGTCACGGTGGACCATGTGCTGAGATTCGTGCTCTGCCAGACGCGGTGCTGTTTGTAGCGCAGTAACGGCCAGCGAATGGTGAGATCATTGCCCGTGCGCTGCGTGTCCACCCATAGACGCGAAGTCGGATCAAAGGGGTCGGTGCCCGCTTCGGATTCATCGCCATTGCTCATGCCATCACCATCCACATCCAGCAAAGCGGTGAGATCGAAACTACCTGCCCACTGTTCCCAGGCATCGGCCATGCCATTGCCATTTAAATCCTCCCCAACGACTCCGGCAGGCGTGCCGTGATGCAGAGGCGGCTTGCTGCTGGCAAGCATGGAATCGCTGCCCGCCTGCACTTCCAAGCCGTCTTTGGCCAGATCATCATCACTGTCCGCATCATTGGGATTCGCACCTGTGAGATACTCGCGAAGGTTGGAGAGGCCATCACTGTCATTGTCCAGTGCGGCATCAGCAGCGGAATTGATGTTCAGGCCATAGGTCGTCTCCCACGCGCTCGGCATTCCGTCTTCATCATGATCGCGCCATGGATTGTAGGCTGTCGTTAGCTCCAGCGCGCCGGATTGGAAGAAGACCTGAACGCCATCATGCTGCCAGAGATGGAAGCGATCTTCCACTGGTGGGTCACTTCGATCATGCCAGAGCACATTGCCATCCTGGATCAAGTCATGCGCTTTGCAGCCCGTGTAGGTGCGGGTAAAGACGGTCTGACTCGAGTCCTGATTCGTGATACTGAAGGTCACATTCCACTCCGTCTGCGCTCCCGTGGGACAAGCTCCCTGCACACGCAACCGGAAGCGATCCGAGATGTCCACCGCGCCATGCCCGCTGAAGCCGAGCAGTGGTGCCAGATCAACCGAAGGCGGGTCGTTCCAGTCACTGTCCCAGACACCGTAGTTGTCGTTATCGGGGTTGCTGAAGGCCCCGCTTGGGTTCGTATGGAAATACCATGTCAGCCGCCCAGCACGCTGTGTCAGCGCGAGATACATGGCATCCGAGCCGGAGGTGTCTGCCGAGTTTTGCAGCGAAATGGTGAAGAGATCATTCGCCCGCCAGGTGCCCTCTTCGAGCTGACCTCGTTTGTGATCCCAGATGACCTGAATGTCGCCGATGTTCCAGTCGAAGCTATGCGAGCCCACGGCCTGAATCACTGGCATCCGTGCATTTTCCACATTCGTGCCTCTCGGGTTTGTGCCACGAGCCACCTCCTCTGCATCCGAGCGTCCATCATTGTCACTGTCGGCGACAGTTGGATAGGTGAACAGCGGATTCACTGCCATCTCCGCACCATCGCTGAGTCCATCACCATCTGTGTCAGCGACGAGCGCGTTCGTGCCTGTGTTAGTCGTGCTGACATAGGTGCTCGTGCCGGTCTCTATGTTGTCATTCAAGCCATCGCCATCGGTGTCTGCGAGACGTGGATTGGTGCGCCTCGTGGATTCAACGCCGTTGTTCAATCCATCACCGTCCGCATCGAGCGATGCATCATTCAATTCCGCTCTGAGCTGGTGGGCAAACTCCCAGGCGGCGGGCATTCCATCGCCATCACCATCGACCGCCATATGCACGATCTGGATGGCGTGAATGCCACCGGAATGCCAGCCGTCGGTGAGCATTTTGATATTCAGCGTGCTGCCGGTGACGGCACGGAAGTGGATGGCATTGCCACGCCAGGGCTTGGCGGGATCTGAGATCGTCGGGTCGATCAGATCTTGCTGCGGACGTGTGCTGGCGCTGATGAAATGGCGGTCCGTGCCAGTGTTGTCGTTCAGCCTAATCTTCGCACGGGCACCGTCATAGACCGAGCCTGCATAGACCACGACATCGTAGGTCGAGTAGGGAATGCTGGAGAGCGTGACATTCGCCGGAGTCGAAGGTGTCGCAGTGAGGTAGCCATCCAGCAGTCGGCCGGTGGAGGATTCTCCATTTCCGCTAGCCCAGGCACCGCCATCGGAAGTCCATGCCAGCGTCATCGGCACAGTTACTCCCGCGCTGTTCACGATGCCATCCACCAGAGGGCCATCAATGTCAGTCGTGCTTCCTGCGCCGTTTCGCCAGCCAGTCAGCGGCCAGGTGCAGTTCCAATTCCGCTGGGGAAACAAGCCCGTCACAGCCTGGGGCGCGAGGGTGTTGAGAGGATTTGCATCGGAAACGAACTTGATCCCGATGGCACCCACGAAACTTGGGGGCGTACTCGCAAACGAAGCGGGAAGATAGGCCGTGCGCAGCTCCCAGGCATCCGCGGCACCATCGCCATCCGTGTCGGCCACATTGGGATTCGACAAGAAAGCCAGTTCATCGGCATCATTGACGGTGTCACCATCTGTGTCCGTGGACAGTGGGTTCGTGCCAGTGTTTGCCACACTGATCCATGTGCCCGTGCCTGTCTCCACGCCGTCTTTGAGACCATCATCATCGCTGTCCGCATCGCGCGGCCTGGTTTGGCGGGTATATTCCTGCGCGTTGGTCAAGCCATCAAGATCTGCATCCTGAGCTGCATCTGCCAGCAGCGCATCATTGAAGCCGTGATCCTGCTCCCACCAGCGCGGCAGGCCGTCGCCATCCGCATCCACGAGCGCGACTGGATCCAGTTCCATAGTCAGCGCGTCAGGGCTCACCGATCCATTCGGAGATGAAAGGGGTATCGAGCGGCTGATCTCCAGCACGTTTTCGCCAGCCACAGGCGTGAATACACCCGCGTTTGCTTCCACGATCGCGGTGCCCTGATTCGTCACCGTCTTCGTGCTGATGAGCACCCCGTTCCAGTGCACCTCAAAGGTGTGCGTGCCGTAGCCTTCCATGTAAATGTTCGTGCCTTGTTGCCACCAGCCTCCCCAGCAGTGATGCAGATTCAAACGCATCCGTGCCGTGCTTGTCGCCTGTGCCGGAGTGAGAGTGAAGTGCAGTCGCCGCGTCGTCGTCCAGCCGTCCAGACCATTCTCAAAGTTCGTCCATGGTTCCGCTGTCGCGACCACGCCAATGGGTGCCGGATAAGTCCCTGCGAAGTAGTAGTCATTGTCCTTCGCCATCGCACTACCCGGAGCCGATGTCGGCCCACTCGCGCCACCGAACTCCTGCGGATTCCCATCCCAAGTACCGAGCGACCAGACGGTGGTGGAATCCGCCCTCGCGGAGACTGTCAGGAACAGGCACCCGAACATGAATAAAAACAGGCGGTCAGCAGAGAGACGCATACGGAGAGTTTACGCTACAATCTACCGGGCGAATACTCCTGACGCAATCGACGCCGTACAATCCTTCCGCCTCAATCAAACTTCCCAAGCCCGGCATCTGGATCGGCCTCAATGAAGCCAAGCTCGACGAAGAACTCGTCCATCGCCATGAGGGTGGCCTCATACATTTCGAAGGAGAGATTGAAATTAAAGAAGCCATGCCCCTGGCCTTCGAACTCGATGAAGCGGCACATGTTCTTCTTCTTGGCGCTCTTGCGGGCAAACTCGTAGCTGCCCGCAAACGGGACGACGCGGTCACCGGTTCCGTGCATGATGAGCATGGGCGGCAGCCCCTTGTCGATGGCACGGATGAGGTTAGCCTCCTTGGCCATGCCTGGATCAGGAAAACGATCAAGGCCAAAGCCGCTCTTTGACGTGTCCAGCACGGGATTGAAAAGCACGAGAGCATTTGGCACAGGACTGCTGCCAGCACTCTCCAGAGGATCGTCGAAAGCCTTCAACATGGCCGCAGAAGCGATGGCATGAGCACCACCACTACCACCAACACCGGCGATCTTGCCTGGATTGATTCCCAACTCCACGGCATTCAACCGCAGCCAGCGCATCGCCGAACGTGCATCAGCGATAGCCTCCAGAGGTCCAGCTTTGTGCCGACTACCGACTCGATAATCAAACGCCATGGTCATCATCCCACGCGAAGCAAAGTACACACAGTGCGGTGCAAATTGCGCTACCTGCCCATTGTCCCAGCCGCTGCTGAAGAAAAAGGCGGCTACCGATTTCGGATAGGCGGGTGCTTTTTCAGCCGGTGGTTCCCAGATGTAAACCGGCAGATGGATGTCGCCGATCGTTTTGTAGGTTTCCTCACGGGCGGTCTTCAGCAGCTCACGATTGCGATCGAGAGGCAGAGTTCGAGGATGACCTTCACCGGGAATTTCCATGAGTCAGGGGGGCAGGAGGCGCGACTGTTACGAATCTGCCAGAGATCAGCAACCTCTTTTCCAGCAAGTTCTGGGACATTGACACTTAAAACGCAGATTGATAGCCTTCGGGCGAATTAATTCACCATGAATCCCCATCTCACCACCCTGCCGCGCACACTGCTGCCCCTGCTAGCATGCCTCAGCCTTGCTTCCTGCAAAGAAAACCAGGAGATCCAAAAGCAGCTCGACACCGCCAATGCCCAGGTTCAGTCCCTGCAAAAAGAGCTGGCACAGATGGACGCCAAAATGGCGGAGCACCGCAAAACCATTCCCGCCTATGCAGGCACGGGTGAAGCAGGCGCAAAGCAGTATGCTGTGCAGCTCGCTTCCGAACTCGTCGCCGCCGAAAATGAAGCGGCCCGCCTCCAGACAGCCATCCAGGCCGCCGAAACAGTGCTCTCAGAATCCCAAAAGAGCTACGACCTCGTGAAGTCCAAAGATCCACGCTAACTCTCGCGCATTCACTTCCATGAAAAATTTCCTCGCACTCATCCTCTTCGCCGGTGGTTTCGCCGCCTGGTATTTCTACCATCAAAAGCAGCAGAGCAACGAAGGTCTCGAAGCAGCCCAAAACCAGATCACCGACCTCGAAAAAGTCGCTGTCATCAAACGCGGGGAATTCAAAGCCGCCGAAGGTGCGATGGCGATCCGCGCCAAAATCACTGCGCGTAAAAACGAGTGCAAAAATCTCCAAACCAAGCTCCAGACCCTGAATGACTCCAGGCAGGCAGTCGAGGCAGAGAAGCTCTCACTGCTCTCCGCCATCCGGCAAAAATTCATCGGTCGCAATCTCCCGATGGTGCTGGCCAGTGGTCGCAATCTCGGTCAGGTGCGGATCATGAAAATGGAGGACGACGCCGTCACGGTGGCCACCACCTCCGGCGTGGTCAAAGTGCTGCCCAACGAACTGCCCCTGGATCTGCGCGGCCAGTTTCTCTACACCTTCTAATCCACGGCAGGATGTGTTCTCGCTGATAGCGGCATTTCTGGTGGCGCGTGAGGAGCGAACTGCCCAAGATCGCCCCCAACCGCCATGAAATTCTCCATCCTGCTCTCGCTCGCCGCTTTCATTACCTTCACTGCCCGCGCAGATCAGATCCTGCTCGTCGCTGGCGGCACGCAGGACGCCGTGGACATCCAGGCCACGGAAGCCAAACTCCTGGAGCCCTTTGGCACCGAGTTCGACTCCGGCGGGCACATGTGGATCATCGAGATGGTCTCGGGCAACCGGCTCCTGCAAGTCGATGGCGGCGGCCAGATCACTCACATCGCCGGCCAGTTGAAGCCCGGCTACAGTGGTGATGGAGGCCCCGCTTTGCGCGCGCAGTTCAATGGCCCGCACAACTTCGCCATCCTGCCGAATGACAACCTCCTCATCGGCGACACCTGGAATGGCCGCATCCGCGAGGTCGATGTGAAGTCACGCATCGTAAAGAGCCTCGAAGGCTGGCAGGCACCAGCTGAAAAAGCACGCGGCAACGGGCCTTACTGCATCACTTTGACGCCGGATAAAACGAAGCTCCACATCGCTGACCTGCGTCAGGTGCATGAACTCGATCTCGCCACCGGCAAGGCGCGTGTCATCGCGGGCAATGGCAAAAAAGGCATGCCGATGGATGGCGAACTGGCCCTCGATCAACCGCTCGTCGATCCCCGCGCTGTCGCTGCCGACCGTCAGGGCAACATCTACATCCTCGAACGCGGCGGCAATGCCCTTCGCGTCGTGGACAAAGCAGGCCGTATCAAAACCGTCGTCAACGCCAGCGGCAAAAAAGGCGGTGAAGGCGATGGCGGCCCAGCTCTCGATGCCACGATGAACGGCCCCAAACATCTCTGCGTGGATAAAGACGACACCGTCATCATCGCCGATGCCGAAAGCCATCTCGTGCGCCGCTACATCCCTGCCACCGGCAAGATCGAGCGCATCGCAGGCACCGGCAAACATGGCAGTGCTGGCGTGGGCGGTGATCCTTTGAAATGCCAACTCGCCCGTCCCCATGGTGTCACGGTGCATCCCAGCAGCGGCGACCTTTTCATCACGGACAGCTACAACAACCGCGTGCTAAAAATCCAGCGCCAGTAACGCTCCGCGATGCTCAAGCGACTCCGTGACTCAGCCACCGCCGCGCATGTGGTACCGCTGTTCATCTTCATGGCCTTCCTGGCCGTGCCCGGATGGTTCCGCATCGAGAATCCCGAGCTGCCGTGGTTTCAAAAAGCACCCGAGCACTGGATCTATCCACTCCAGACCGTGCTCTGCGGCGGCTTGTTGATCTGGTTTCGTCGTCATTACCAATTGCAGCCCTGGCGCGGCTTCGGGCTCGCTTTTGCACTCGCCGTGATCGGCATTGCAGCGTGGGTTGCCCCTGCTTGGTGGTTTCAAAAACTCGGCGTCGGTGAAAGCTCCCTTGAATGGTGGTCCTGGTTCGGAATGGTAGAGCGGAAGGAAGGCTTCGATCCCACCGTGCTCGCCGCCTGGCCGATGGGTGAGGCTGCCTCCATCTTCATGCGCTTTGTGCGGATGGTGATCGTCGTTCCATTCGTCGAGGAACTATTCTGGCGCGGCTTTCTCATGCGTTATCTCAATGCCGGAGAGGCTTCATGGCAGACCGTTCCCTTCGGCACACACTCGTGGCGAGCCTTTGGCATCGTCACCGCGCTGGTCATGCTCGCTCATGAACCGGAGGATTACCTCGGCGCGCTGGTGTGGGGTTCATTGGTCTATTGGCTGGCCGTGCGCACACGCAGCCTCGGTGCCTGCGTCATCATGCACGCCATTGGGAATCTATTGCTCGGCATCTATGCCCTGCGCACACAGCAGTGGGGCTTTTGGTGAGTCGGGCAGGATCACCTTTGACCACGAGGAAAGGCGCATCCAGAGTCCGCGCCATGCCTGACTCCCTGCGCCAGATTCTCGCCTCCGACTCGCCTCTTTACGACATCACCGTCCGTGGCTGGGTGCGCACGCGACGTGATTCAAAAGCCTGCTCCTTCATCGAACTAACCGACGGCTCCTGCTTCAAAGGGCTGCAAGTCGTCGTTGATGCCGCCCTGCCCTGCTCCGTGCTGATGCCAAGCATCCTCACGGGCGCGAGTGTGGAGATTGATGGCGATCTCATCGCCTCCCCTGCCCAGGGTCAAAGGTGGGAACTTCAGGCGAAGGACATGCGTCTGCTCGGCGAAGCGGACGGCACCTACCCGCTGCAAAAGAAAGGCCACACGCCCGAGTTCCTGCGCACCATCGCCCACCTGCGCCCACGCACGAATCTCTATGGCAGCGTCTTCCGCGTGCGCAGCAAGATGGCCTTTGCCGTGCATCGCTTTTTCCAGGAGCGCGGGTTCTTTTATGTCCACACACCCATCGTGACTTCGAGCGACTGCGAGGGCGCGGGCGAGATGTTCCGCGTCACCACTTTGAAGCAAGGTGCAGCAGCGAAGCCTGAAGAAGATTTCTTTGGCCGCCCGACCTACCTCACCGTCAGCGGCCAGCTCCAGGGCGAAGCCTTCGCCTGCGCGATGGGCAATATCTACACCTTCGGCCCCACCTTCCGCGCTGAAAACAGCAACACCGCGCGCCATGCCGCCGAATTCTGGATGATCGAGCCCGAAATGGCCTTCCACGACCTCACGGACGACATGTCGCTCGCCGAAGAAAACGTGCGCTACCTCGTGAAAACGATGATCAACGAATGCCCGGACGAGCTGGAGTTCTTCAACAAGTTTGTGGACAAGGAACTCACCGCACGCCTGCAACAAACGCTCGACAAGCCCTTCGAGCGTATCAGCTACACGGAGGCCGTGGATCTCCTTTTGAAAACAGGCCGCAGCTTCGAGCATCCCGTCGTTTGGGGAGAGGGGCTGCAAACCGAGCACGAACGTTACATCGCCGAAGAGCACGTCAAAGGCCCCGTGACGATCTACAACTACCCGAAGTGCATCAAGCCTTTCTACATGCGCCAGAACGACGATGGCAAAACCGTCGCCGCCATGGACCTGCTCGTGCCCGGCATTGGCGAGATCATCGGCGGCAGCCAGCGTGAGGAAAGGCTGGACCTGCTGACAGCGGCGATGAATGCCCAGGGTCTCGATGAAGAAACCTACCGCTGGTATGTCGATCTCCGCCGCTATGGAAGCGTGCCGCACGCAGGCTATGGCATGGGCTTCGAGCGCCTGCTCATGTTCGTCACCGGGGTGAGCAATATCCGCGATGTCATTCCCTTTGCGCGGACACCGGGACATGCGCCGTATTGAGGACATGGTTTCCGGTTCTCAGTTCGCAGTTCGCAGTTTCAAGCCCCTGGCTTGGCTCGCATTCTCTGTTCTCTGGTCTCTGCTCTCTACTGCAAGCGCCCAGACCGGCCTCAAAATCCAGCTCGTCCCCGAAACCTCCGCCATCGTGCCGGGGCAGAGCTTCCGGGTCGGACTCTTCATCCAGCATGAGAAAGGCTGGCACACCTACTGGCGACAGCCCGGCATCGTCGGCGTGCCCACGAGCATCGCCTGGACTTTGCCGGAGGGTTTTAAAGCAGGCCCTCTGGAGTATCCCGAACCCGAGGCCACAAAGATGTTTCAGATTAAGGCTCAGGGCTACGAACGCGATGTCCTGCTCCAGACCGAAATCCAGGCACCCGCCAGTCTAAAACCTGGAACTCGAATCACCATCCAGGGCCGCGCCGCCTGGATGTGCTGCGCAAACACCTGCCACCCCGACACCAAGGAACTTACCCTGGTCATGCCCGTGACGGAAAAAAGTGTGCCAGATGCGGTATGGCAGCCCCTCTTTGCCAAAGAACGCGCCGCCTTCCCCCGCTCCAGCGATGCCTGGACCGCCAGTGCCTCCGAGGAAGGTCTGAACGTCACTCTCACGCTGCGTCCCACCACAGCCAAAGCCCGCCGGTTTGATCCCGCCGAGAAGACGTCCCGTGTTCTTTTTTTCACCGAAGACGGCTGGATCAACAGCGACCAGGACCAGACCATCTCCCTTGCCGAAGATGGCACCCTCACGATCCAGCTCGTCCGCGCTGAAGTCTTTTTTGGCAAAGGCACGCCCGAGAGACTTCACGGTGTCGTGCAACGTGAGGGAGGTTGGCATGGCGATGGCTCTCTTCGCAGCATGTCGATCCAGCCCTTGCTGAAACGCTGACCCAAGATCTGGTCTCGACACACGTTCCTTTCCCAGAGTTGAATTCAGTTTAGAATCCGTTACACCTCCCCCACCATGAAAGGCATCCTCGTTCTCATCCTCGCCGCAGCCATTGGCTATATCTCCTATGAGTATGGTTATCCCATCATCGCCTCTTATGTGAAGTTTGAGAAGCACAAGAAAGATATCGTCGTCGCCCCGGCACCCAAACCCGTGGAGAAAAAAGAAGTCGCCGTCGTCGAAGTGCCCAAACCCGTCATGGAAGAGCCCAAGCCGGTGATGGAAGCTCCGAAGCCCACTCCTGCGCCGACACCCATGCCTGAAGTGCCTAAGCCAGTCATCGATCCGAATGCCTTTGTGGCACCCGTGCTGCCTAGCTTGGAAGAGCGCACACAAAACTGGGCCATACTGCCCAAGTCGGCTTTCCCCCGCCCGGTCATCATGAAGAAGGATCTCACCCTCAGCATGAAAATGGGGGGCAACACCGCCTCCACTCAGGTCAAGGCTGGCGGCCAGATGGTCGCCGTCGGTCAGGATGGACCAAACATTCTCGTCGCACCGACTGAAACGTCGCCAATGAAGGGCGCTGTCGCTCTGGATGACACCAACCTGAAGGAAATCCTGACCGCCGGTTACGAGAACTGGAAGGTCCTGTACGTGGCCAGCTTGAAGAAAGCCCATGAATTCAAACTCTCCTCCGCAGACCGCGCCAAAAACGCTCCCGCAGGCAATGCCAAAGCCGCTGCTGGCAACGACAAACCTGTGAAGGACAAAGACGGCACCTACCCACTTCTGGTCGCCAGCATGAAGTCTGGTCAGGTCACCGAAATCAAGCCTGACACCATCAAGGAATGGAGCGAACCCACCCTCGAAGAAGGCATCTGGAAGGTGAACGTGAAATACGAGACCATGACCATGTTCGGTAAATTCGACACGGAAGCCCAGGCCCAGATCAAGAACGGCGTCGTCGAGAAATGGATCTACACCGGCTCCGGTGAAGTGGTTCCCTGAGTTCCCCCACCCTGCTTTAGCGATAGCGGAAGATCATCGTCTTCCGCTATTCTTTTGCCCACGCCTCCAGTTCCCGCTCCAGAGCGGCGTGATCGTCCATGCGGTAGAGGTGGGTCTGGAAGCCGAGCCTTCTCGCCGTGGCGATGTTTGCCTCCAGGTCATCGATGTAGAAAGTCTGCCCAGGGTCGAGATCGAGCTCAGCCGCCGTCTTTTCGAAGATTACCGCATCCGGTTTGCTGCACTTCGCCGAGTACGAATACACCCCGCTCTGGAAGTGACTGAAGATGCCGAAGGTTCCCAGCAGATAGTCTTTGTGCAGCCCGCTGGTGTTCGAGAGCAGATACATCGGGAAGCGCCCCGCCCAAGCCGCCAGCGTGCGATCCATTGCCTCATTCTCCGTAAAGATCTCACACCAAATCTGCTGGAAGAGCGCCGCATCGCCCCGGAACTCCAGCAGGCGCATCGCCTCACTCACAAACGTGGCATCATCCATGTCTCCATTTTCATACGGCAGCTTGATCGAATCCAGCCGGGTGAAAAGTTGCTCCGGTGCAAACGGGCACACTGCCGCGCATCGCTGGGCAGCAATCTTGAAATCGAAGGCGACGAGCACATTACCAATGTCAGAAAGGATAGCAGGAGAAGACATACCGTTTCATGCAGCGAACTACTGCACATGCAATTCAAGGATCGTACCAGAACTGTTTGCAGCCACGACCATCCTCCGGCAAGGACGCCGTCCCCTGCCCTGAGCCGTGTTTACCATCCGCTACCCCGAAGACCTGCCCATCACGGCCCGCCGTGAGGACATCCTCGCGGCCATTCGCGGGCATCAGGTCGTCGTTTTGGCCGGTGAGACAGGCTCTGGGAAAACCACGCAGCTACCGAAGATGTGCCTGGAGGTCATGGGCGAAGCTCGTGGCCAAATCGGCTGCACTCAGCCGCGCCGTGTTGCGGCGATGTCCGTCTCCAAACGTGTCGCCGAAGAGCTGAATGTGCGCTGGGGCGGGCTGGTGGGCTGCAAAATGCGCTTCTCGGACGACACGAGTCGCGACACGAAGGTGAAGTTCATGACGGACGGCATCCTGCTGGCGGAGATCCAGAGTGATCCGCTGCTGCGCGCCTACTCGATGCTCATCCTCGATGAAGCGCATGAGCGCTCGCTGAACATCGACTTCCTGCTCGGCTACCTCAAAGTGTTGCTGCCAAAGCGGCCCGATCTCAAAATCGTCGTCACGTCCGCGACCATCGACACGGAGCTTTTCAGCCGTCACTTCAATGATGCGCCGATCATTGAAGTCTCGGGTCGGCTTTACCCCGTGGAGATCCGCTACCGCGCCGTTGGTGAGGATGATGAAGACCCCACCCATCTCGATGCCGCCGTGCGCGCCACGGAGGACGTGCTCATCGAGACGAATGATGGCGACGTGCTCATCTTCATGCCCACCGAGCGCGACATCCGCGAGGCACGCGATCTCCTGCAAGGCCGCCTCGGCAGCAGCTTCGAGGTGCTGGCGCTCTTTGGCCGCATGGCCTCACAGGAGCAGCAGCGCATCTTTTCCCCAGGGCCAAAGCGGCGCGTCATCATCGCCACCAACGTCGCAGAGACCTCCATCACCGTGCCGCGCATCGCCGCCGTGGTGGATACGGGGCTCGCACGACTCAGCCGCTACAATCCACGCACGCGGACTAAACGACTGCCCGTGGAGGACGTCTCCCAAAGCAGCGCTAACCAACGAGCTGGGCGCGCTGGTCGTGTGCGTGATGGCCTCTGCATCCGACTCTTTGCCGAGGACGACTACCTCAAGCGCCCGAAGTTCACCCAGCCCGAGATCCAGCGCAGCAACCTCGCCGAGGTCATCCTGCGGATGAAGGCCTTCAAGCTCGGCAACATTGAGAACTTCCCCTTCCTCCAACCGCCAAACAGCGCCAGCGTGCGCGCAGGCTACGATCTGCTGCACGAACTCGGCGCGCTGAGCGACACGCAAGAGATGACCGAACGCGGTCACGAACTCGCCGCCCTGCCGCTCGATCCCACGCTGGGCAGGATGCTCCTGCAAGCACGGCAGGAAGGCTGCCTCGATGACATGCTCATCATCGCTGCTGGCATGAGCATCCCCGACCCGCGCGAGCGCCCCGAAGATAAGAAGGAACTCGCCAACGCCGCGCACAAACGCTTCGCCTCGCCCGAGTCGGACTTCATGGGCTTGCTGAAGATCTGGCAGCTCGCGCCTGAGCCGCAAGGCAGTGGCAAGAATGCGCTGCGGCGGTTTTGCCGAGAGAGCTTCCTCTCCTTCACACGCATGACCGAGTGGCGCGATGTTTGGGGGCAGTTGCGCGACACCTTTAGTGACTCCTTAAAGAACCCCTCAAAGCCCGCAGAGAACAATCAAGCTGCGCTCCATCGCTGCATCCTCGCGGGTCATCTCAGCCAGATCGGGCTGCGGCAGGAGCGGAACATGTACAAAGCGGCGGGCAATCGCGAGGTCACGCTTTTCCCCGGCTCCTACCTTTACGAAAGGCGGGACAAGAACTCCAAACCCGACCAGCCCGAGAAAACGAAGCAGCCGCTGTGGATCGTCGCCGCTGAGATCGTGCAGACCTCGCAGCTCTTTGCGCGCACCGTCGCGGGCATCAATCCAGAGTGGGCGGCGGAGCTGGGCGAGCATCTGCTGGAGCGCCGCCATGCCGAGCCGCACTGGAGCGCCAAAGCGGGCCGCGTGCTGGTGAATGAGCGCCTCATTCTGCATGGGCTGGAGGTCATGCGGAGGAAGATCGACTTCGGGAAGATCGACCCCCTCGGTGCCACGCAGATCTTCATCCGTGGTGCCCTGCTGGAGGAGGGCGCGTTTGTCGCACATCGCTTCTTTGAGCTAAACCAGAAGCTGCGCACGCGCCTCGAAGCCGCTTTGACCCGAGTCCGCAGCAGCCGCGTGTATGCCATCGAGGAGAAGCTCTTCGAATTCTACCGCGTGCGGCTGCACGGCATCTCAGTCTCGTCCATTCATGATCTGAACAAGCTCATCAACGAGCGCGTGAAGACGGAGCCAAACTTCCTCGTCGCCAGCGAAGCAGATCTCACCGGTGGTGATGACCTCAGCGCCGACTTGCAGCAGTTCCCGGATCAAGCCGCGCTCCACAACGGCGTGCTGCCCATCGCCTATGCTTACAAGCCCGGGCAGGAGGACGACGGCGTGACCGTCCGCGTGCCGCTGCCCATTGCGAATCAGCTCACCACCGCCGAGGTGCAGTGGCTCGTGCCCGGCTTGCGCGAGGAACTCATCCTCACCCTGCTGCGCGCTTTGCCGAAGCAGAAGCGCAGCCTCTTCATGCCGCTGGAGACCACGGCGAAGAAGATCACCCGCGAGTTCAAACCCAAGCGTGGCGACTTCCTCGAAGCTCTGGCCGAGCACCTCCAGATCATCTTCCGCGCCGATATCAAGGTCGCCGACTGGCCCGCCGACTGCATCCCGCCGCATCTGCGGCCGAGATTGGAGGTCATCGCCAAAGACAACCAAGCTGTGGTTTCCAGCCGCGACCTCAGTGAAGTGCAGGCGAAACTGAAGAAGGACACCCCGCGCAGCAATGCCTGGGCCGATGCGGTGAAGAGGCATGAGAAGTATGGCGTGCCCGGCTGGACCTTTGGCGATCTGCCAGAATCCATCCTAATCGAGGAGATCGCCGGAGTGCCCGTGCTGGCCTATCCAGGTTTGAGCCTGCGAGCCCAAGATCGTGAGGTGGACATCCGCCTATTCCGCACTCGCGAGGAAGCCCTCCGCGCTTCACCACCCGCCATCCGTGCACTGGCTGAGATGGCTTTGGGCAAGGACATCGCCTGGCTGCACAAAGAACTGCGCAGCATGGACAATGGCCGGGCTATCCCTGCCATGAAGGGCTTCGATGCACTCGTGCAAGTTCAGGCCAAGCCCGCTGCCACCGTCGCCCCCCTTTCTCAGCAGGCACAGGAGCACATCCTCGCGCACGCTTTGCGCCTCGACCCCGTGCTGCCGCTGAACCTGAAACGCTTCACCGCGATGTGCGAGACGGCGAAGCGAGACTTCCCCCTGCTGGCCCAGCGCGTGCGTGATCTGCTGAAGACCTGCGATGACCTGAAGGCCAGGATCCTCGCCTCCAAACATCGCTACGCAGGCCTCGATCAGGACCTCGCCCGCTTGCTACCGCCCGATGTCCTGCTCGTCACGCCTCACGCGCAGCTTCAGCACCTGCCGCGCTATTTGAAGTGCATCATGGTTCGCGCCGAGCGTGCTGTTTTGAACCCCGCCAAGGACAAGGACAAGGCCGCAGCCGTGAACGACTTCGCCGACTGGCGACGAGAAGTCACTGAAGCGAACCGCGAGACCTTCCGCTGGCTGTATGAGGAATACCGCGTCTCCATCTACGCCCAGGAACTCGGCACCGCGCAGCCCGTGAGCCTGAAACGCCTGGAAGCGCTGATCGGGTAAAAAGGCTGGCAATTGCGAGGTATCCACCGCAAGTCTGAGGCGTATCCACTGCCGCCTTGAACTCCGCATCCTCTCCCTATTCACACGCCGCTCTCATCATCGTCGGTCATGGTTCCACGGTGAATCCTGACTCCAGTGCTCCGACACACCAGCATGCCGATTCCATCCGCCAGCGCGGACTTTTCCGCGAGGTGGTGTGCTGCTTCTGGAAGGAGGAGCCGAACATGCGCGAGGTGTTTGAGTCCGTGGACAGCCGCGAGATCTACATCGTGCCGAACTTCATCAGCGAGGGTTACTTCTGCCAGCAGGTGCTGCCGCGTGAGCTTCGGTTGAATGGGCCGACGACGCTGCGCAATGAGCGCCTCATTCACTACTGCGACCCTGTGGGCATCCATCCAAACATGACCAAGCTGCTGCTCCAGCGTGCGGATGAAGTGGCCTCCGGTGTGCCGCGTGGAGAGACCAGCCTCGTCATCGTGGGCCATGGCACCAGCCTGAATGAGAACAGCACCAAGGCCATCCAGGATCAGGTGAAGCTGATCCGCGAAGGCGGGTATGGCTTTGCAGAGGTGGTGGATGCTTACATGGAGGAGGCACCTTTCGTGGCCGAGTGGGAAAAGCTCACCACGGCACCGAATGTGGTCGTCGTGCCTTTCTTCATCGCGGACGGGCTGCACAGCTTCCAGGACATCCCGGTGCTGCTCGGCATTGAGCAGGAAGTGGGCAAGGCACTGAGCCAGATGGATGTCTTCCGCCACAATCCGATCCCGCTGCGTGGCCGCCAGCTCTATTACAGTTCAGCCATCGGCACCGCGCCACTCATGGCGGAGGTGATCCTGGATCAGGTGCATGACTTTGATGCCAGGCATGGCAAAGCGGAGACGTCCCCGGCTCCGGGGGATGAACTGCTCAGCGCACTCACCCGCTGGCTGGATGCTGGACACGATGTCATCGGGCAGGTCAGGATCAGCAAGGCGGGGGAAGGTTTTGTGCTGCGGCACATCGAGGAT